>DATLEL010000246.1:0-3621 GCA_035525255.1 Usitatibacter sp. | reverse complement strand
GCGGAGCGTCGATTCGCCCAGCACCGCGGAAACGGTGGTGAAGGCCAGCACCATCAGCGCGAAATATTCGGGCGGGCCGAACTTGAGCCCCAGCTCCACCACCAGCGGCGACAGGAACGTGAGGCCGATGGTGGCGATGGTGCCGGCGATGAAGGAGCCGATGGCGCTGGTCGCGAGCGCGGGTCCGGCGCGACCGCGCTTGGCCATCTCGTTGCCCTCCATCGCCGTGATGATGGTGGCGCTTTCGCCCGGCGTGTTGAGCAGGATGGACGTGGTCGAGCCGCCGTACATGGCGCCGTAATAGATGCCGGCGAACATGATGAGCGCGCCGCTCGCATCGACCTTGGTGGTGATCGGCAGCAGCAGCGCCACCGTGACCGCCGGACCGACGCCGGGCAGCACGCCCACCGCGGTGCCCAGCATGCAGCCCACCAGGCACCACATCAGGTTCTGCAGGCTGAGGGCAACCTGGAAGCCCTGCAGGAGCTGCGCCCAGACGTCCATCAGAGCACCGCCTTGAGGACGCCGGCCGGCAGCGTGAGGCCGAGGCCGTAGTTGAAGATCGCGAACACGATGGCGGCGAGCACGATGCCGATCACCGCGTTCATGAGCCAGCGGCGGCTGTTGAAGCCGCGCGCCACCATCACGAACAGGATCGTGGAAGCGAAGATGAATCCGAGGTGCTCGATCAGCAGGCCGTAGGCGATGATGCCGCCGGACACCCATGCGAATGCCGGCCAGTCCATGGGCAAGTGCACTTCGGCTTTCTCATCCACGCCGCGGAAGCCCCCGGTGAACGCTTCGCGCAGCAGGAAGGCGCCGAGCACCAGCACGAGGATGCCCACCGCCCGAGGCACCACGCCAGGGCCCACCTGCGCGTAGCCGCCGCCGGTGGGCAGGTAGAACGAGCCCCACAGGACCAGGGCGCCGATGACGGTGACGCCCGCCGCGACCGCTACCTGCCCTGCCGGGGCCCTCACGGTTTACTTCCCGCCGAGGGACAGCGACCCGAGGATCTCGCCGATGCGCTTGTTCTCTTCGGCGATGTACTTGCCGTACGCGTCGCCCGGGAGATAGAAATCATCCCACTCCTGGCGCTTGAGCGTGTCCTTCCACTCCTTGCTCTTCACCGCCTTCTCCACCGCCGCGACCAGCTCGTCGCGCTGCGCCTTGGAAATGCCGGGAGCGCCGAAGACGCCGCGCCAGTTGGCGAGCTCCACGTTCACGCCCTGCTCCTTGAGCGACGGGACGCCGTCCATGGCCTTCGCCGAGGAGACGGCGAGCGCGCGCATCTTGCCGGACTTGATGTGCTGCGAGAATTCCGAATAGCCGGAGACTCCCGCGGTCACGTGCCCGCCGATGATCGCGGAGACCGCTTCCCCACCGCCCTTGAACGGCACGTAGTTGACCTTGGCGGCGTCGACCCCGACCGCCTTGGCGATCAGCCCCGCGAGGATGTGGTCGGTGCCGCCGGCGCTGCCGCCGCCCCAGGAGACGCTGCCGGGATTTGCCTTGAACTTTTCGAGCAGCTCCTTCAGGGTCTTGGGCCCGCTCGCCGGCACCACGATCACCTCGTACTCGGAAGTGAGGCGCGCGATAGGCGTCACCTGGTCGATGGTGACCGCGGACTTGTTCTGGATGAGCCCGCCGACCATCACCATGCCGCCCATCATCATGGCGTTGGGATCGCCCTTGGCGGAGTTCACGAATTGCGCGATGCCGATGGCGCCGGCGGCGCCACCCTTGTTGTCGTACTGGACATTCTTCACGGCGCCCGAGGCGGTGAGCGCCTTGCCGAGCTCGCGCCCGGTCGTGTCCCAACCGCCGCCCGGGTTGGCGGGGATCAGCATCTTCACGGAGTCGATGGCCAGGACAGGCGCGGCCAACACGAGGGTCGCCGCGGCGACGGCGATACGGGCGCGGTTCAGGACTTGCATGGGATTTCCTCCAGGGGGGTTTTTGCGACCGCTGGCATGGCCGCCAGCCAGTTTGGGGCGAGTGTACCGGAAAGCCTAACGCGCAATATCCCGCTTTGGACGACACTCACGCAGCGTGCAGCGCCGCGGAAAGCAGGAAGACGATGAGCCACAGAACCAATGCGCGCCACAACAAGCCCTCGAGGCTGGCGAGTGCGTCCTCGCGAGCGGGCTCACCCTGCCCCAATGGCGGACGGACCACGAATGCGCCCGCGACCGGCACGGGATCGCCCAGGCGCACGCCCAGGGCACCCGCGCCGCTCGCCAACACGATGCCCTCGCCGGGACGTATCCAGCTTTCGGCCTGTGCGCGCCAGCAGAAGAGCGCGTCTTCGAAGTTGCCGACGACCGCGAAGACGAACGCCGACACTCGCTGCGGCACCCAGTCGATCACATCGAAGGCGCGCCCCGCGAACCAGCCGAAGTCGGCCGCGCCCGGCTCCGCGGCGACGCCCCAGGTGCGCGCGGCACGCTGCGCGAGCGGATAGAGCACGAGGCCGAGCGGGCCGGGCAACAGCAGGTACCAGAAGAGCGGGGCGAAAGCGCCGTGATGCGCCTCGCGCAGCCCATGCTCGGCGGCGAGTCGCGCGACCGCCCCCGCATCCTCGCCATCGACGGGCTCGCCCTGCCACTGTGCGAGCGCATTCGCGGCTCCGGCCACATCGCCCTCCCGCAGCGCGCGCTCGATCCCGGAGAGGCTCGCGGTGGTGGAGAGGAAGCGCAACGTGCCGTAGAGGACCACCACGTCCACGACGAGCAGCAGCAAGGCGTGGCCGGCGACGGCAACGACGGTCACCAATGCCACCGGGATCAGCACTGCTCCCATCAACGCGAACCACGCGAGGATTCCGGAATTGCGATCGCCCATGTCGAGCCGTTTCGCGGCCGAGAGCGCGAGCCGGCCATAGAACGCCATCAACGGCTGCCGGCCCTTCACCGGATACGCGTATTGCGCGAGCAACGAGGCGAGCAACGCGAGAAGGCTCAAGGGCGGATCCGGTCGGGTGAGGTCATCCGATTATAATGTTCGGTCGTTACACCAGTTCGTCCCCCGAGGAGATCCCATGATCGGAAAAATCGCCGCCGCGTTGGTGGCAGTGGCCTTCGCGCTGCCGTCCCTGGCGCAGGAATACCCGTCCCGCACCATCACCGTGATCGTGCCGTTCGCCGCGGGCGGCCCGACCGACACCGTCGCCCGCCTGGTGTCGCAGTCCATGTCGAAGACGCTCGGGCAGGTGGTGATCGTCGAGAACACCGGCGGCGCCGGCGGCACCATCGGCGTGGAGAAAGTCGCCAAGGCGAAGCCCGACGGCTACACGCTGCTGCTGATGCACATCGGCATCTCCACCAGCCCGTCGCTCTACCGCAACCTGCGCTACGACCCGGTGAAGGACCTGGATCCCATCGGGCTCATCACCGACGTTCCCATGACCATCATCGGCAAGAAGGACTTCCCGCCGAAGGACATGAAGGAGCTGGTGGCGTACGTGAAGGCCAACAAGGACAAGGTCACCTACGCCAACGCCGGCGTCGGCGCCGCCTCGCACCTGTGCGGCATGCTCCTCATGACGGCGATCCAGACGGACGTGACCACGGTGCCGTACAAGGGCACCGGCCCGGCCATGACCGATCTCATCGGCGGCCA
>DATLEL010000242.1:0-2716 GCA_035525255.1 Usitatibacter sp. | reverse complement strand
CGACCAGGTGCTGGACATGACGGTCGAGGCGGCCCACGCGTTCTTCGCGGCGGTGCCCTCGATCCAGCGCAAGCTCGCGACGCTGCTCGAGGTGGGGCTGGGCTACATCAAGCTGGGGCAGAGCGCCACGACGCTTTCCGGCGGCGAAGCGCAGCGCGTGAAGCTCTCGCTGGAGCTGTCCAAGCGCGACACCGGCCGCACGCTCTTCATCCTCGACGAGCCCACCACGGGCCTGCACTTCCACGACATCGACCTGCTGCTGAAGGTGCTGCACCGCCTGCGCGACCACGGCAACACCATGGTGGTGATCGAGCACAACCTGGATGTCATCAAGACCGCCGACTGGGTGATCGACCTGGGGCCGGAGGGCGGCGACAGCGGCGGGCGCATCATCGCGCAGGGCACGCCCGAGCAGGTCGCGGCGGTCAAGGAGAGCTACACCGGGCGCTTCCTCAAGCCGATCCTCGATCCGGCGCCGCGGAAGAAAGCTGCGACGGGTTGATGTACCTGACGGTCGCAGCCCCGGCGCAGGCCGGGGCCCAATCACTCCGATGAATCCGCGCGAGCTGCTCATCGCGAGCTTCGAGGCGGCGGTTGCGGCTGCCGATCCGCTGAAGGTCGTTCCCCCGCAGCTTCCCGCGCCCCCGCGCGGACGCACGCTGGTCGTCGGCGCGGGAAAGGCCGCGGCCGCCATGGCACGCGCGGTCGAGGATCACTGGACCGCGTCCGCGCCGCTGGAGGGCATCGTCATCACCCGGTACGGCCACGGCCTGCCGACACGGCGCATCCGCGTCGTCGAAGCGGGTCATCCGGTGCCCGACGAGCAGGGCGAGGCGGCGGCGCGCGAGATCCTCGAGAAAGTCCGCGCGCTCGGGCCGGACGACCTGCTGCTCGCGCTGGTATCGGGCGGCGGCTCTTCGCTGCTGGCGCTTCCGGTCGAGGGGATCGGCATGGCGGAGCTCAAGGCGGTCACGCGCGACCTCCTCGCGAGCGGCGCCCCGATCCAGGACATGAACACCGTGCGCAAGCACCTATCGCTCATCCAGGGAGGGCGCCTGGCACTCGCCTGCCGCGCGCCGGTGCTGGCACTCGTGATCTCCGACGTGACCGGGGACGAACCCACCCACATCGCCTCGGGGCCATGCGCGCCGGACCCATCGACTTTCGCCGAAGCCGCCGAGATCCTGCGGCGATGCGGCGTGCGCGCGCCTGCGTCCATCGCAAGCCACATCGAACGCGGGGTTCGCGGCGCCATCGGCGAAACCCCGAAGCCCGGGGATCCGGCGTTCGCGCGCGTCGAGAACCGCGTCATCGCCACGGCCCACGCCAGCCTCGCGGCGGCGGCAGCGTTCGTTCGCGGCCACGGCATCACGCCGATGGTGCTCGGCGACAGCGTCACCGGCGAATCGAGCGAGGTCGCGAAGGTCTACGCGGCGCTCGCGCGTGGCGTGCGCCACCATGGCGAGCCGCAGCGCCCGCCGCTGGCGCTCATCTCCGGTGGCGAGACCACGGTGACGGTCCGCGGCAAGGGGCGCGGCGGGCGCTGCAGCGAGTTCCTCCTGTCGCTCGCGATCGAGCTCGACGGCCTGCCGGACACGTGGGCGCTCGCCTGCGATACCGACGGCATCGATGGCAGCGAGGACAACGCCGGCGCCCTGATGACGCCGGACACCATGGCGCGCGCCCGCGCGCTCGGGCTGGCGCCCAGGCGCCTCCTCGCCGACAATGACGGCCATGGATTCTTCGCGCCGCTCGGGGACCTGGTCACCACCGGCCCCACGCGCACCAACGTGAACGACTATCGCGTGATCCTCGTGCGCTAGCGCCGGGCCGGGCCCGGAGGACAACTCGAACAACAATGAAACTGTCCGTCGTCATCCCCTGCTACAACGAAGCCGCCACCATCGCGCAGCTGCTGCGCGCCGTGCGCGCCTCGCCTCACGCGGACCTGGAGATCATCGTCGTCGACGATTGCTCCACCGATGGCACGCGCGAGCTGTTGAACGGCGCCCTGCGCGGCGAAGTGGACCGGCTGATCCTGCAGGAGCGCAACCGCGGCAAGGGCGCGGCGCTGAGGAGCGGCATCGCGGCTGCAACCGGGGGCGTCGTGGTGATCCAGGACGCGGACCTGGAATACGATCCGAACGAATATCCCAAGCTGCTGGCGCCGATCCTCGAGGACCGCGCCGACGTGGTGTTCGGCTCGCGCTTCCTCGGCGGCCAGCCGCATCGCGTGCTGTATTTCTGGCACTCTGTGGGCAACGGCTTCCTCACGCTGCTCTCGAACATGTTCACCGACTTGAACCTCACCGACATGGAGACCTGCTACAAGGCCTTCCGCCGCGAGCTGATCCAGTCGATCGAGATCGAGGAGGACCGTTTCGGCTTCGAGCCGGAGATCACCGCCAAGGTGGCGAAACGCCGCTGCCGCATCTACGAGGTGGGCATCTCGTACTACGGGCGCACCTACGAGGAAGGCAAGAAGATCGGCTACAAGGACGGGTTCCGTGCGATCTGGTGCATCCTCAAGTACAACCTTTTTCGCTGAAGGCCGCGGGCTCGCGCGCTACTTCGCGGTGGGCGGCATCGCGGCGTGCGTCGACATCGGCCTCTTCATGCTCTTCGCCGGCGCGCTGGGGCTGCCGTACCTGCGCGTGGCCGCGGCCACCTTCGTCCTCGCGACGCTGGTCAACTATCTCCTGAGCGTGCGCTTCGT
>DATLEL010000237.1:0-5464 GCA_035525255.1 Usitatibacter sp. | reverse complement strand
GATGCAGCCGCAGCAGCTGCGCGAGCGCCTCGACGCTTCCGGCGGTGGTCGGCAGCTTGAGGCTTGAGGGATCCTCGCCATTCTTCAGCCCATGGATGCGCCGGCGCAGGCTGAGGGAGAGCTGCTCGACATCCACGATGCGGTGGTGCGCGGTGACCTCCGCGGGCGCGAGCGGGCGCGCGCCGATGGGCTTGTCGAAGTCCACCACCAGCGGATGCACCATCGGCGGCAGTGATCCCTCGGCGGTTTCACTGCGCACGCGCACCTTGCGCGCCCACATGTGCAGCAGCGCCTCGGCGAATTCCATCTGCGCGGCGGTGAGCTCCGACAGGTAAGCGGCCTGTGCGAGCACCACCTGCGCGTAGGCCTCGGCGATGCTGGAGCCCGCCTCCTCCGCCTGCAGTGAATCCTTCACGTGCTCCCCGGCGATGCCGGCCGACTCGGACGCGCCATACAGCTGGTGCAGCCGCGTCCACAGCTGCGGGTCGAAGCGCCGGTAGATGGCGGCGTGGAACATCATCTGCGCGCCGAGGTAGCGCACGATGCGCTGCGATGCGAGAGCGGCGTGCTTGTGCATCTCGCCACCCGTGGCGCACGCCTCCAGGCATTTGCGGTAGCCGCCCTCCATCTCCTCCAGCAGCTGGCGTCCCATGTTCCAGGCGGCGTCGTCGCCCGCCGCGAGGGGCAGCGTCTTGCCCAGGTAGCGCGTGCGTTGCTCGGCCTGCAGGAATGCGACCTTGTCGCGCAGCAGCTCCATGCTCTTGAGGCGCTCGAGCGCGTCCATCGTCGTGCCGTGCACGGCGCGCATGCCTTCGAGGATCTGTGCCTGCGCCTGCAGCCCGCCGGTGCCGGGGAGCATGCCGAGCCACTCCTTGCAGCCGCGCGCGTCGCTGAAGGGTGCGGTGCGGGCGGTGGGAGGGGCGGCGGACACGGCTAGGTCCGGAGACTCTCCAACAACACCGCCGAGAGGCGTCGCGCACGCTCCTCGCGCTCGGCGGACGGCGCCGCATCGCGCTTCGGCTGCGCCCAGATCGGCCCGGGGAAATGGCGGTCGTCGCCGAAACGCGGGATCACGTGCCAGTGCACGTGGGGCACCATGTTGCCGAGGCTGGCCAGGTTCATCTTGTCGGGCCTCATCGTCTCGCGCACCACCTGCTCGACCTTCCACACCACCGCCATCAGCGCGTCGCGCTCGGCGGGGGCCAGGTCTGTCATCTCCCGCGCGTGGCGTCCGAGGATCACCCGGCAGAAGCCCGGATAGTCCGGCTCGTCCACGCGCACCACGCGGCAGAGGCCATTCTGCCAGAGGACGGCGCCGCCAGGGCTTTCGCAGAACTCGCAGGCGGTGCTCAGAAAGTGAACCTCGAGATGGGCTTGGACTGGGTGAGGCCGTCGATGGTGTACGTCATGACGCCGTGGCTCAAGTCGGTGAAGGTGAGCGTGACCTCTCCCACGTCGCGCGGCGCGAACGCCGCGGCGTTATACGGCGCTCCGAGCCACGGCGAGCCGTTGGCGCGATAGGCGCGTCCACGGAAAACGTTGGACGCGATCCACTGGCCGCCGGAAACATAGAACCAGATGGGCCGCCCGGCGCCGTCGTACGTGTACCAGGCGAGGAAGAGCGTCCGGTATTGCTGCGCGATGGTGATGCCCCAGCCATTCTGCTGCGGGCCGCCCCACCACAGGTCGCCATAGCTCGCCATGGGGGTCGCATCGGGCGGGCCGAACGGCGTGCGGCTCATGCTCTTGCTGCCGGAGACGCCGTTGATGGTGTAGGTGAGCGTCGCGTGCTCGAGGCCGTCGAAGCGCAAGCTGGCCGAACCCACCGGTGCGCCGACCGAGAACCGCGTGGCGTCGTAGCCGCCCCAGAAAGAGCCCGTGGGGGAATACAGCGCGCCCGAGTAGGTGGTGAAGCTCGCGTCCCAGCTGCCCCCGGTCATGGTGACCCAGGTGGGATTGCCGGTGGCGTCGTAGATGTAGATCGCGGCGAAGAGCGTGTTGCCGTGCTGCGCGATGCTCATGCCCCAGCCGTTCTCCTGCGAGCCGGCCCACCAGAGGTCCTGGTAGCTCGAGGCGCCGCCCGGGGCGACGGCGACCTTGAACATGCCACGCCCATAGGTGGCTGCGCCCAACGTGTGGTCGTCGATCCAGAAAAGCTCGCGCACGCGGATATTGGCCGGGCCTTCGTTGGTGGTGGACCAGGACTGGCCGCCGTTCTCGCTGGTGAAGACGCCCACCGAGGTCGCCGCATACAGCCATTGGCCGCGCGATGGGTGGCGCTTCACGTCGAAGACGGGTGCCGCCGGCAGGTTGGCGGTGATGGAGCTCCAGCTGGCACCCCCGTCGAGCGTCTGCCAGACGTTGCCGTCGACGAAGCCGGTGAACGCGACGATGGCGCGCGCGGGGTTTTCGCGGTCCAGCATGATGCGCATCACGCGGCGCGCCGGCAAGGTGCCCGCGCCCACGCGCGTCCACGACGGCGTGGCGCTGGTGCCATTGGTCGTGCGGTACACCTCGCCATTGTTGTGTCCGACCCAGATGTGCGCCGCGTTGCCGGCCTGCACCTCGATCGCGTTGATGAAGTTGTCGGTCGAGGGCGTGGGCGGCTTGATGGCGCGCCATGCGGGTGCCCCGATGCGTGCCGCCTCGGTGGCCCACAGCGACGCGCCGCCCGCCAGCATGCGGTCGGGATTGTTGGGGTCGAGGATGAAGGGCGCGATGAAGTTGGCCTTCTTGGTGGCACCCGCGCCGCAATACGTATTGCCGCTCTCCGGCGGCAGCGCCTCGGTGATGCCCTGGCAGATGTACGACGCGCCGACGCCCCCGGTGACCGAGCGGTGGATGGCGAGGTAGACGTACGAGCCGTAGAGCGTCTGGTCGGAGCGCGGGTCCACCGCCACGTAGCCGCCATCGCCGCCGCGCACCGTGCGCCACTGGCCGCCCGAGAGCATGAGGGAGCCATTGTCCTGGGTGCCGCCGACGATGCGCCCGCCGGCGGCGGTGCTGCCCGCGCCACTGTAGAACTGCGTCACGGCGAGGCCGTTGTTCACGTTGGTCCAGCCGGAGTCCACGGTGACCGTGCGCGCGTTGGCGGCGCGGTAGATGCCGCCGTCGTTGCCGTTGAACACCATCGGGTTGGTGGCGTAGTTGGGCGGCGAGACCAGCGCGTGATGGTCGGCATGCGGCGAGTCCGGCGCGATCTCCCAGTTGCTCACCTTCGCGAACGTGGTGCCGCCGTCGCGCGACTGGTAGATGTCGAGCCCCGCCACCATCACGTGGTTGGCATCCGTGGGATCGACCCAGATGGCGTTGTCGTAATCCCCCTGGCCCGCGAGGTGCTCGGGCGTCGCGAGCTTCTCCCACGTTTCGCCGCTATCGGCCGAGCGCCACACCTCGCCCTTGGCGTTGTCCACCGAGGCGTATACGGTGCCGGGCCGCGACGCGGCGAAGGCGATCTCGATGCGCGCGGTGCCGGCGCGCCCCGAGGGATCGGGCACCAGCGGCGCCGTGCGCACCCAGCTCGAGCCGCCGTTTCGCGAATACGCCACGGCGCCGTCGTCAAGGCCGGCCACGGCGTTCGAGGGATTGCTGGGCTCGAACGCGATGTCGAGCGCCTTCAGCGTGGAGACGCGCGTCCAGCTCTCGCCGCCGTCGCTCGAGCGGTAGATGGCGCCGTTGACCACGTTGTTGTTGGTAAGCGCCGCGAGCAGCACCTGCGGCTGGCTCGGATGCACCGCCAGCCGGTTCACGAAGCGCCAGTCGGGATTGGCGTCGACGTTGGTCGCGGGAAGCAGGCGCCACGTGAGGCCGCCGTCACTGGACTTGAATGCCCCCACACCCACCAGCAACTGGCTCGCCTCGCCGGTGCCGAGATAGACGTTGGCGGAATTGGCGGGATCGAATACCAGCGTGGTCACCGACAGGTTCGGCATGAAGTCGGTAATGGGGCGCCATGCGCCGCCATAGTCGAGGGACTCCCACACGCCGCCCGAGGCGGTGCCGGCCAGCATGCGTCCGGCGGTGCGCGGATCGAATGCGATCGCCCGCACGCGCCCGCCGATGTTCGAGGGCCCGAGCGGCTCCCACTGGAACGGCAGCAGGCCCGCGGCCTTGGAGCCGGGGCGCGTGGCCTGGCGGCGCTGCGCCTGCGCACGCAGCAGCTGCTCGGCCGTCGCCGCGCCGTTTTCGTCGGCCTCGGTCTCGAGCTGGTAGAGCGCGTTCATCGCCTGCTTGTCGCGGCGGCCGCGCTCGCGGTTCGGCACCTGGAACTTGCTCGCGAGGTCGATGGGAGCGGCACCCGGCGCCTCATGGTGCGGCGGCGGCGCGACCGTGGCGCAGGCGGCGAGGAAAAGCGCGGCGAGCGGGGCGAGGACGCGCGCCGTCACAGCAGCACCCGTTCGATGCCGCCGCGGTTGGCCTTGGCGACGAACTCGGGCATCCAGTCGCGGCCGAGCAGGTGCCGCGCCATTTCCACCACGATGTAATCGGCGCTGGTGCCCGAATCGTCGTCGTAGCGCGACAGTCCCTGCAGGCACGAGGGACACGCCGTCAGGACCTTCACCGGCAGCTCGCTGCCCGCCCGCGCCTCGGCCGCGCCCTTGCGCATCTCCTCTTCCTTGCGGAAGCGCACCTGGGTCGCGATGTCCGGGCGCGTCACGGCGAACGTGCCCGACTCGCCGCAGCAGCGGTCGTTGGTCTCGATGTCGGTGCGCCCCATCAGCTGGTTCACGACCTTGTTGGGCGCATAGGTCTTCATCGGCGTGTGGCAGGGGTCGTGGTACATGTAGCGCACGCCCTGCAGGCCATCGAGCTTCATGCCCTTCTCCATCAGGTACTCGTGGATGTCGAGCAGCCGGCAGCCGGGAAAGATCTTCTCGAATTCGTACTTCTGCAGCTGGTCCATGCAGGTGCCGCACGACACCACCACCGTCTTGATGTCGAGGTAGTTGAGCGTGTTGGCGACGCGGTGGAAAAGAACGCGGTTCTGGATGGTGATCTGCTCGCCCTTGTCGGCGCGTCCCGCGGCGGTCTGCGGATAGCCGCAGCAGAGGTAGCCCGGCGGCAGCACGCACTGGCTGCCCACGTGGTAGAGCAGCGCCTGGGTGGCGAGGCCGACCTGGCCGAAGAGGCGCTCGCTGCCGCAGCCGGGGAAATAGAACACCGCGTCCGACTCCTCGGTCACCTTGGCGGGGTCGCGGATGATCGGCACCGTGGCCGGGTCCTCCACGTCGAGCAACGCGCGCGAGGTGCGCTTCGGCAGCCCGCCCGGCATCGGCTTGTTGATGAAGTGGATCACCTGCGACTTGAGCGGGGCCTTGCCCACGGTCGCAGGCGGCGCCTTCACCTGGCGCTGCACGAAGGGCGTGCGGCCCCACAGCTTGTTCGCCAGGCGCTGCGCGCGGAAGCCGATGTCGATCATCAGCGTCTTGATGACCTTGATGCTCACCGGGTCCTGCGCATTGAG
>DATLEL010000232.1:0-3341 GCA_035525255.1 Usitatibacter sp. | reverse complement strand
GCCCGGCTCCTCGTACCAGAAGAGGTCGTACGCGGAGAGCGCCTTGGCATAGGCGATCGCGGTGTCCAGGTCGAAGCGGCCGTTGGCATCCACCGCCAGGCGCTGGCCCGGGCCGAGGATGCCGAGAACCGACTCGATGCGCCGACGATCCTCGTCCAGCGAGGCGCCGCCGATCTTCATCTTCACCACCGCGTAGCCCCGATCGAGGTAGCTGCGCATCTCCTTCTTCAGCGCCTCGTCGTCCTTGCCCGGGTAGTAATAGCCCCCGGCGGCATAGACGAACACGCGTGGGTCGGCGGCGCCGTTGCCGTGGCGCTCGGCCAGCAGGCGGAAGAGCGGCTTGCCGGCGATCTTCGCCACCGCATCCCAGACCGCCATGTCGATGGTGCCGATGGCGACCGAGCGCTCGCCGTGTCCGCCGGGTTTCTCGTTGGTGTACATGCATGCCCAGACGCGGTGCGGGTCCAGGTTCGCGCCGTCGTCGCTCGCGAGGGCCGCGGGATCGGCCTCCATCACGCGCGGGATGAAGCGCTCGCGCATCAGCATGCCCTGGCCGTAGCGCCCGTTGGAGTTGAAGCCGTAGCCCACGACGCGACGGCCGTCGCGCACCACGTCGGTCACGACCGCGACCAGGCTGAGCGTCATCTTGCTGAAGTCGATGTACGCGTTGCGGATGGGCGACGCGATGGGAAAGGTCTTTTCCCGGATCTCGACGATCCTCACGGCATTTGCAGGCGCAGGTCCTGGCGTTCGTCGCGGGTGAGGGAGTCCTTCGGGAAGGTGCCCTTCAGCGCCGCGGCGATCACCTCGCGCACCTCGGACGAACCGTCCACCTCCAATGCTTTCTCCGCGATCACCTTTGCATGCGCGGTGCGGCCGTTCGCCGCCAGCAGGGCCACGATCCGCCCCGACTCGCGCGCGAAGTGCTCGTGCAGCACCTTGGCCTGTGCGGCTGCGTCCTTGGGCAGCGTGCGCACCATCCGCATGTGGGTTCGCACCACTTGCTCCATGGCGACATTCGGATCCATGTACTTGAAGGCCGTCTTGTAGTCGCCGGACGTGAGGAGCGCGTGCTCGGCGGCGCTGTACAGCTGCTTTGCAAGCGCAGGGTCTCGCGCCTCCACCCACGAGAACAGCGCGACCGTGCGGCCCGGCTCGTCGAGCTCCCGATTGATGGCGGCGAAGTCGTTGAACGACGCCAGCGCATCGCGCCCGGCGCGGACTTCCACCTCCGCGTTGTCGCGCGCCGTGGTGAGGGCGGTCATCGCGGGCGGATGCTTTGCGGCAAGATGCGCCCAGTCACCGAGCGCGAACGACAATCGCGCCGCCGCCCAGGCGGGCTGCGCCTTCACGCCGTCGCGGTGCAGCCACAGGTGCTTGGCGAGCGCGTCGTCGTAGCGCTGCTCGATGCGGTCCTTGCGCGCCTCGTTGTGGATGGCGCGCGGATCGGGATTGGGGGGAGGGGTCCACTCCGCGCTCGCGAGCGACGCGGCGGCGGTGCACAGCAGGGCGGCCAGCGCCCGGGCGGTTTTCATCCCGCCGATGATACTAGGCGCGCAGCTCCTGGATGCGGGTGGAGGCGCGCCAGAAGTAGCTCGCCAGCTCCTGCAGGTGGGCTCCGGAACGCGGGCTGCATTGCAGCGAGACGAAGGGCGTCGTGAGGGAGCGCTTGACGCGGTCGATGTCCTCCACGCTCTCGATGCGCATCTCGGCCAGCCCCAGGTCGACGCTGTCCAGCTCGCGCGGCGCCCACAGGGACAGGTAATCGTTGGCGCTGTGCATCACTTCCTCGGGCGTCGAGGCCTTTTCCAGCTCGTGGGTCCAGCAATCCATGGTGGAGCCCTTTCCGGGAGCGCGGTCTGCGCGTGCATGCATCACACTCCAACCGGGAAGGTAAGTCAGTCGGCGTTCGCAGACAGCGCGTGTCAGCGGGGACCGACGCGAGAGCCCGAGTTCAGCCAGTCGATGGCGAGGGAGGCGAGCGTCCTCACGCCGAGAGTGAGGCAACCCTCGTCCACGAACAGGCGTGGGCTGTGGTTGGGCGCCGCGCTGCGCAACTCCTTGCCGGGCGGCGTGCATCCGACGCGGAGGAAGAGCCCCGGCACCACTTTCTGGAAGAACGCGAAGTCCTCGGCGCCACAGACCTTGTCCACGACGCCGACATTGTCCTTGCCGGCGACGCGCTCGAGCGTCGGCAGGGAAAAGGCGGTGAGCGCCGGGTCGTTCACCACCACGTCGTAGCCGCGCTTGATCTGCACCCGCGCCTTCGCACCCCCCGCGGCAGCGATCATCTCGGTGATGCGCTTCACGTGCTCGTGGATCTGGCCGCGCTGCGCCTCGTCGAAGGTGCGAATGGTGCCTTCCATCTTCACGTCGTCGGGGATGATGTTGTCGCGGTTGCCGCCATGGAACACGCCCACGGTCACGACCGAGGGCTCGTGGGTGAGATCGACGCGGCGCGACACGATGGTCTGCAGCCCCATCACGATCTGCGAGCCGACGACGATCGGGTCCACGCCGAGCCAGGGCATCGCGCCGTGGGTCTGGTTGCCGCGCACGAAAATCCGCAGCTCATCGGAGGAAGCCATGAGCGGCCCGAAGCGGTAGCCGAGCTTGCCGGTGTGGTGATTGGAAGTGACGTGCAGGCCGAAGATCGCTTCCACACGCGGCTCTTCCATGCAGCCTTCCGCGATCATCAGCTGCGCGCCGCCTTCCTCGCCTTCCGGCGCGCCTTCCTCCGCGGGCTGGAAGAGGAATTTCACCGTGCCGGCCAGCTGCGCGCGCATGCCTGCGAGCAGCTCCGCGACGCCCATGAGGATCGCGGTGTGCGCATCGTGGCCACAGGCGTGCATCACGCCGCAATCCATGCCGCTCCATTGCGTGCGCACGCGGCTCGCGAAGGGGACGTCCACTTCCTCTGTGACGGGGAGGGCATCCATGTCGGCGCGCAGCGCGACCACCGGGCCCGGGAGCGCGCCGCGCAGCAACCCGACGACACCGGTATGCGCGACCTTCTCGCGCACTTCGATGCCGACGGCTCGCAAGTGCGCGGCGACGAGCGCGGACGTGCGGAATTCGCGGTTGCCGAGCTCGGGGTTCTGGTGGATGTCGCGTCGCCAGGCGACGACGCGCGGCTCCAGCGCGGCGGCACGCGCGGCAATCGCGTGATCGGCGGCGAGCGCGATGTCGGGAGGGCTCATGTCACTGGAGTCTACCCCGTAAACTAGCCGGCTTCGGACACGGGAAAAGCGTCGCGCGATGCGCCTGTTGCTGGTGGAAGACGACTCGATGATCGGTGCGGCCGCGCAGCAGGGCTTGCGCCAGGAAGGCTTCATCGTGGA
>DATLEL010000230.1:0-5437 GCA_035525255.1 Usitatibacter sp. | reverse complement strand
CTCGCGCTCGCCCGCGCCTATGCCGTGAAGCCCGAGTTCCTGCTGATGGACGAGCCCTTCGGCGCGCTGGATGCACAGACCCGCAGCGCCATGCAGGACCTGCTGCTGCAGGTGCTGCAGGCCGAGGGCAAGACGGTGATGCTGATCACGCATTCCGTCGAGGAAGCGCTCTACCTTTCCTCGCGCATCATCGTCATGACGGCGCGCCCCACCCGGGTGCGCGAGGTGATCGAGGTCCCTTTCCCTTATCCTCGGGAAGAGTCGCTCCACGAGACGCCGCGGTTCGGCGAGCTGCGCTCGCACGTGCGCGACCTCGTCATGAAGGAATACGCCGCGCAAGTGCGGCAAAGCACCCGCATCACCGACTGAACACACCACGACACAACGACGGAGAACACACATGACCCAGAATCGCAGGCAATTCCTCGGCGCGGCGACATCCGGCGCCGCGGCCCTCGGCCTTTCGGCGCTCGGCTTCCCGGCAATCGCGCAGGGCGCCACCAGGATCCGCGTGGGCTACCTGCACACGCTCGCCGTGGACGGCCAGATGTGGCTCGCCGACCACCTGGGCGCCTGGAAGAAGCACGGCCTCGACCCGGAGTTCCGGCAGTTCACCACCGGCCTGGAGCTCTTCCAGGCGATGGTCGGCGGCAGCATCGACATGCTCAGCACCGGCGCGGTGATCTCCAACTTCCCGGCGCGCGGCCAGGGGAAGATGTTCATCTCCAACGCGGTGGAGTTCGCCACCGCGCAGCTGTGGGTGCGCGGCGACCAGGGAATCAATTCGTTCGCCGACCTGAAGGGCAAGCGGATCGCCACCACCACCGGCACCACGGCCCACGTATTCCTCGACACGGCGCTGCGCGCCAACCAGCTGGACCCGGCCAAGGACGTCGAGATCCTCAACCAGCGCATGGCCGAAGCCGTCACGTCGTTCATCTCCGGCGCCGTGCCCGCGGTGGCGCTGTGGGTGCCGTTCAACGTCACGGTGCGCGACAAGGTGCCGGGGGCGAAGAAGCTGGTGGACGCGTCCGCCTACTATCCGCAGGCGGCAATCGTCTCCGGCTGGGCGGCCTCCAATGAATTCCACGCGAAGAACCGCGAGGTCCTGCAGCGCGTCGTGCGCGCGTGGTCCGAGGGCAACGACATGCTGGTCAACAGGACCGACGAGGCGCTCGCGATCCTGCAGCGCGACCAGTACAAGCAGGTGCCGCTGCCCGACCTGAAGGAGCAGTTCGGGGCGCAGAAGGTGTTCTCCAACGCGGAATGGCGCCGGCAATTCGCCGACGGCACCGTCACCAAGTGGCTGCAGCAGGTGACGGATTTCTTCGTGAAGTTCGGCGGCATCCAGAACCCGGTGCCGGCGTCGCAGTACTTCGACCCGAAGATCTTCATCGACACCATCAAGGCTTGACCCCGTACGATTACATCGTCGTCGGCGCGGGCTCCGCGGGCTGCATCGTCGCCAACCGGCTGAGCGCCGATCCGGCAGTGCGCGTGCTGCTGCTGGAAGCCGGCGGGTCGGACCGCAATTTCTGGCTGCGGCTGCCGGTCGGCTACTTCCGCACCATCTACGACCCGCGCTTCTCGCGCATCTTCGACACCGAGCCCGCCGAGGGCACCGCGGGGCGCGCCATCGCCTGGCCGCGCGGGCGGGTGCTGGGCGGTTCGTCCTCCATCAACGGCCTGATCTACATCCGCGGCCAGCACGAAGACTTCGACGGCTGGGAAGCGCAGGGCGCGAGCGGATGGGGCTACCGCGCCTTGCTGCCGTTCTTCCGCAAGCACGAGCGCTTCAGCGGCGGTGCGAACGAATACCACGGGGCGGATGGCGAATTCGGTGTCTCGACCCTGCGCAACGACCATCCCTATTGCGCGGCGTGGGTGACAGCGGGCGAGATGCTCGGGCTGCCGGCGAACGGCGACTTCAATGGCGCCAGCACCTACGGCGTCGGCGCCTACCAGCTGGGCATCCAGGGCGGCTGGCGCTCGAGCGCCTCGCAGGCGTTCCTGCGTCCCGTGCTGCAACGGGCCAACCTCACCCTCGCCACCGGGGCCCAGGTCGCGCGGGTGCTCTTCGAAGGCCGGAGCGCCGCGGGCGTCGAGTACCTGCAGGCGGGTACGCGGCACACGGCGCGCGCCCTGCGCGAAGTGATCCTGTGCGCCGGCACGGTGCAGTCGCCGCAACTGCTGCAGCTCTCCGGCGTCGGCCCGGCGAGCTTGCTGGAATCGCATGGGATCGCCGTGGTCGCCGACGCGCCGGAAGTGGGCGAGAACCTGCAGGACCATTACCAGGCGCGCACCATCGTTCGCCTCAAGCGGCGCATGTCCCTCAACGACGACGTGCGCAGCCCGTGGAAGCTCGCATCCATGGGTTGGCAGTGGCTCGCGCGGAGCGCCGGGCCCCTCACCGTCGGCGCGGGCCAGGTGGGGGGCGCCGCGCGCACGCCCCATGCGACGGGAACGCGTCCGGACATCCAGTTCAACGTGATGCCGCTCTCGGTCGACAAACCCGGCGATCCGCTGCACCGCTACTCGGGATTCACCGCGGCGGCGTGGCAGTGCCATCCGGCTTCGCGCGGGAGCGTGCGCATCCGCTCGGCCGACCCCTTCGAGGGCCCGCGCATCGAGACCAACTACCTGCGCGAGGAGATCGACCGCAGGACGCTGGTCGCCGGCATTCGCATGCTGCGCGAGATCTATGCGCAGGCGCCGTTTCGCGACCTGTGGGAAGCCGAAGTACTACCCGGCCCGGACGCGCGCAGCGATGCCGAGCTCGTGGACTTCGCCCGCGGCGCCGGAGGCACGGTGTTCCACTGCGTCGGCACCTGCCGCATGGGCTCCGACCCGCGGTCGGTGGTGGACCCGCAGTTGCGCGTTCGGGGGGTAGAGCGGCTGCGGGTGGTCGATGCCTCGGTGATACCCACGGTGACCTCCGCGAACACCAACGCGGCGGCGCTGGCGATCGGCGAAAAGGGAGCAAGCCTCATCCTCGAAGGCGGCTAAAATAGCGGGACGCATCCTCGTCCACCCCCCGGAGCATCCCATGTCGTTCGTCGCGAACCGCCTCAAGGTCATCAAGCCCTCCCCCACCCTCGCCGTCTCCGCGAAGGCAGCCAAGCTGAAGGCCGAGGGGAAGGACGTGATCGCCATGGGGGCCGGGGAGCCCGATTTCGACACGCCGCAGTTCATCAAGGACGCGGCCATCGCGGCGATGAACAAGGGGTTCACCAAGTACACCGCCGCGGGCGGCACGCCGTCCCTCAAGCGCGCGATCTCCGCCAAGTTCAAGCGCGAGAACGGGCTCGACTATTCCGAGAAGCAGATCCTGGTCTCGTGCGGGGGCAAGCAGACCTCGTTCAACCTCTGCATGTCGCTCCTCAACCCGGGTGACGAGGCGATCGTGCCGGCTCCCTTCTGGGTGTCGTACCCCGACATGGCGATGATGGCCGACGCGAAGCCCGTGTTCGTCCACGCGGGTATCGAGCAGGGCTTCAAGATCACGCCGCAGCAGCTCGAGCGGGCCATCACGCCGCGCTCGCGACTCATCTGGATCAACAGCCCCTCGAACCCGACCGGGGCGGTATACACAGCCGACGAGCTCAAGGCGCTGGGCGCGGTGCTGCGCAAGCACCCGCGCATCGTGATCGCGACCGACGACATGTACGAGCACATCCTGCTGGACGGCTCCAAGTTCGTGAACATCCTCAACGTCTGCCCCGACCTCTATCCGCAGACGGTGACGATGAACGGCGTCTCCAAGGCCTACTCCATGACCGGCTGGCGCATCGGCTATTGCGGCGGGCCGCAGGAGCTGATCGAAGCGATGGAGAACGTGCAATCCCACAGCACCTCGAACCCGGCGTCGATCTCGCAGTACGCGGCGGAAGCGGCGCTGACCGGCGACCAGTCGTGCATCGACCCGATGGTCGCGGCATTCAAGGAGCGTGGCCAGGTGGTCGCCGAAGGGTTGAACCGCATCCCGGGCGTGAAGTGCCTGCAGCCCGACGGCGCGTTCTACGCTTTCCCAGATTGCCGCGAGGCGATTCGCGCGCTGCACGGGGCTGGCAGGATCGCAGCGGCGACCGACGTGGCGTTCTGCGAGTACCTGATGACGCAGCCGCAAGGGGTAGCGGCGGTGCCGGGCTCGGCGTTCGGCGCCGAGGGCTACCTGCGCATCTCGTTCGCCACTTCGATGGACAACATCCGCAAGGCGGTGGATCGCATCGCCGCCGCGGTGGGCAGCATCCGCGTGGCCGCCTAGCGGCGGATCAATCGATCTTGGTGTATTTGCTCACCCGCGCGTTGTCGGGGAGCCCCACGTTGTTGTTCGAGGTGAGCTTGGCCCACACCTGGGCGATCAGCTGCCGGCAGCCATGGGGGCAATCCATGGCCTGCTCCATGTACCAGTAGCCGCCGCTTCCCGGACCGGCCGCGGGTCCCCAGAAAGTCTTCGGAGCGACGCACGTTTTGCATGCCGCCGGGCGCACCTTGAGGAATTCCGCTTCAAGCTGCGCGCGCATTTCCGCCGCGGTGATGTTGGTGTTGGTGTTGCCGCTATTGCTGTTGCCGCTCATGTTCGTTTCCTGCCGTGCAGTAATGTCCCAGAGTATGCGCTTAACGCGTCCGCAGGTGGAACGTTGACCGCGCGGCTCCGTGTGTCAGTTGACCCGGTAGGTGGGCTCGTGCGCACGCTCCAGCGGGAGGCGCACGATGAATTCGCTGCCACGCCCCGGGCCTTCGCTCACCGCTTCCACGGTGCCGCCCTGGCGCTCGACGAACTCGCGCACCAGCGCCAGGCCGATGCCGAGGCCGCCCGCGCTGCGCGATTGCGGATCGTCCCCGCGCGCGAACAACGTGAAAAGGGACTCCTTCATTCGTTGCGAAAGCCCGGTGCCGTTGTCGATCACGCGCACCTCCGCGTAGTCGGCGACCTTCCGAACGATGACCCCGATGCGGCCGCCGGCCGGCGTGTACTTCGCGGCGTTGGTGAGCAGGTTGCTCACGATCTGCAGCGTGCGCACCTCGTCGGCCACCATCCATATCGGATCGGACGGCAGTTTCACCTCGACCGTATGGTTCTTGGCGTCCATCTGCGGGCGCACCGCGTCGACCGCGTGCCCGGCAAGGGCCCCCAGCTCGAAGCGCGACGGCTTGAGCTCCACCTGGCCGGTGGAGATGCGCGCGATGTCGAGGAGATCGTCGAGGAGGTCCGCCATGTGCCGGGTCTGCCGCTTGGCGATCTCCAGCGCCTGCAAGCGGCGTTTTTCGTCGAGCGCCGACTGCTCCATGATCGCGAGCGCGCTGGTGATGGGCGCGAGCGGATTGCGCAGCTCGTGGGCGAGGATCGCGAGGAACTGGTCCTTCTGGCGCTGCGCCTCGCGCTGCTGGCTCACGTCGCGCGCGATCTTCGAGGCGCCGATCACCCGGCCGGAGG
>DATLEL010000218.1:0-2634 GCA_035525255.1 Usitatibacter sp. | reverse complement strand
GAGGTGGGGATCGCGGTGATTTCCGCGATCTTCAGCGCGGCGTCGAACTTCGGGAAGGGGGAGTTCAAGGCCATCCTAGAGCGCGGCGAGCGCCATCAGGTAAGCCTCGGCCGCCATGCCCGGCGCATGCACGGTGGTCGCGAGGTCACGCACCAGCCCGTCCTTCAGGCCATAGACCCAACCGTGGACCGCGAGCGGCTGGCCGCGCTCCCAGGCGTCCTGCACGATGGTGGTCTGGCACACGTTGGCGACCTGCTCGATCACGTTCAGCTCGCACAGCCGGTCGATGCGCTCCGCGGCCGCACGGGGCGCCGCGACCCGCGCGTCGTGCTTCGCATGGACGTCCTGCACGTGGCGCAGCCAGTTGTCGGCGAGCCCGACCCGTTCGCCCTTCAACGCGACCGAGACGCCGCTGCAGCCGTAGTGGCCGCAGACGATGATGTGCTCCACCTGCAGCACGTCCACGGCGAACTGCATCACCGAGAGGCAATTCAGGTCGCTGTGCACCACCACGTTGGCCACGTTGCGATGCACGAAGAGCTCGCCCGGGGCGAGGTCGACGATCTCGTTGGCGGGCACGCGGCTGTCCGAGCAGCCGATCCATAAATAGCGCGGCCGCTGCTGGCTCGACAGGCGGGTAAAGAATTCCGGGTCGTCCCGGCGCATGCGCTCGGACCAGGCGCGGTTGTTCTCGAAGAGGCGGGTGAGGGGTTTCATGGCGGAGGCTCGGCGCAATTCTACCTGCCCGCCGCCGTTCTCCTGCTGCCGCGTCTGCGCTGGGGAACGTGCGCTATCAGACAGACCCGCGATTCCTGCGGCGGTAGCCTCAACCATGCGCCTCATTCCCTTGCCGCACCCGGCGGCCATCGTGCATTGCGTCAAGGACCGCGCGGCGATGGTCTACGACCGCGGCGTGGTCACCTCGGCCCGCGCCAACAACCGGCAGATGGCCGTCTACGGCATCGAGGTCCTGGGCGCGCGGCTGGTGGAGGTTCCCGGCCTGGTGTCGCGCGCGGTGGCTTCCGTTCGCGGGGTGAATCCGCGCTCGCTGCGCATCTCCATGGAAGCCGTGGCGTTCTCTTTCTCATTCACCCGGCGCACCACGGCTCCCCAGGTCGCCGCGGCCCTCGACGCCCTATTGGCGCCGCTCGGGCTGCGGGTACGCCCGCTGGACAGCGTCACCCCGCCGTCCCGCCCCCGCGCATCGCGTTCGTGAGATCCACCGCGGGCGGGGATCCGGCTCACGTCGAATCGCGCAGGGTGACGACCAGCACATCGCGGTAGGCGGGCCTGCCGGGATCTACCGGATGCACGGCCGTGACGCCATGCATCATCCGGTTGTCGTCGACGAGCGCGGCGTCCAGCGGCTGTGCGAGCGTGAAGCTGCCGCGCTCGCGGCCGTCGTGGTCGTGGACCGTGGTGGTGCCGCTCGCGATATTGCTGCGGGCGACCAGCATCACCAGCACGTAGTCGACGCCGTCGCGATGCACGCCTTCGGGCGTCGGTTGTCCCGCTGTATCGATTCGCGCCTCGATGCGAAATTGGTGGCACTCGATGTGCCACGTCGCCCGCGGTTTCATCGGCGCGTACAGCGCGAGGCAGAAGCCGAGGATGCGCTGGAAGCTCGCACCCTCCACGATTTCGGCGCGAATCGGCTCGAACCAGCGTTCGATCCCGCCCACCAGCCGGTTGTACTCGAGCCCCTGGTAATGCGCGCGATGCGGCTCGATGCGTGCGCTCGTGCGGCCCGGCTGCGCGGAAAACGTGCCGTGGCGCCGGCGGCGGTAGCGGTGGCCGTCGGGCAGGTGCGTGTCGAGGGGGAGGTCGTTCCAGCTCGCTGCAAACGCTTCCCAGTCGGGAAGCGCTGCCGGGGCGCCGAGGAGCGTCGACATGGCCTCGGCGGGCTCGAGGGCGTAGCCGTCCGTGGAGATACGGTCGCGGAGGGCGGAAAGTGAACCCTCTCCCCAGCCCTCCCCCACGGGGGAGGGAGCGCTTTTAGTCACCGGCGGCCGGCGCCAGCGGCGGCAGCCCACGCATGCGCCGCACCAGTTTTTTCACGCCGCGGTATGCGGAGCGCAGGCCGAGGACCGCGAAGATCGCCTCGAAGAACGTGAGCCCGAAAGCGAATGCCGGGTTCATGCGCTCCTCGCGGCGATGGAACTTGGCGATCGCCCGGTCGCGCGCGATCTCGATGGAGTCGTAGAACGTGGGCACCACCAGCAGCGTGAGCAGCGTCGAAGTGATGGTGCCGCCGATGATCGCGACGGCCATCGGGCGGTAGAACTCGCCGCCCTCGCCCACCCCGATCGCCACCGGCATCATGCCGGCGATGAGCGCGAAGGTGGTCATGAGGATCGGCCGCAGCCGCACGCGGCCCGCATGCATCAGCGCGTCCTCGCGCGAGACGCCCTGCGCCTCTTCCTTGCGCGCGCAGTCGAGCAGCAGGATCGCGTTCTTCGCCACCAGCCCCATCAGCATGATGATTCCGATGAAGCTCATGAGGTTGAGCGACCCCTTGGTGAGCAGCAGCGCGACTACCACGCCGATGAGCGAGAGCGGCAGCGACAGCATCACCGGCAGCGGCGCCGTGAACGAGCCGAACTGCATCACCAGCACCAGGTACATGAGCGCGAT
>DATLEL010000206.1:0-5494 GCA_035525255.1 Usitatibacter sp. | reverse complement strand
CGGGGAGCTGCGGGCGCAGCTGGCGATGCACCGGCTCGGCGGCGGCAAGCAGGTCCTCGTGGGTCACGGCGCCGGAGGCGTCCGTGACGGCGACCACATCCACCGTCACTTGATGCCGTCCCGCCGGAACATCTCCTTGATTCCGCGCACCGCCTGGCGAAGCCGGCTCTCGTTCTCGATCAGCGCGAAGCGCACGTGGTCGTCGCCGAAGTCGCCGAAGCCGATGCCGGGAGAGACCGCGACCTTGGCGTCCTTGAGGATCTTCTTGGCGAACTCGATCGACCCCATCGCGCGGTATTGCTCCGGGATCTGCGCCCAGATGTACATACTCGCCTTCGGCTTCTCCACCATCCAGCCCGCCTCGTGGAGCCCTTTCACCATGACGTCGCGGCGCTTCTCGTACTTCGTCCGGATCTCCTCGACGCACTCCTGCGGTCCCTCGAGGGCCGCCACCGCCGCGACTTGCACCGGCGTGAAGGTGCCGTAGTCGTGGTAGCTCTTGATGCGGGCGAGCGCGTTCACCAGCTCGGCGTTGCCCACCATGAAGCCGATGCGCCATCCCGCCATGTTGTAGCTCTTCGACATGGTGAAGAATTCCACCGCCACGTCGCGTGCGCCCGGCACCTGCATGATCGAGGGCGCCTTCCAGCCGTCGTACGTGATGTCGGCATAGGCAAGGTCATGCACCACCAGGATGCCGTGCTGCTTCGCGAGCGCGACCACCTTCTCGAAGAAGTCGAGCTCGACGCACATCGCCGTCGGGTTCGACGGGAAGCCGATGATCATCATCTTCGGCTTGGGGAAGAGCTCGCTGATGGCGCGCTCGGCCTCGGCGAAAAAATCCACGCCGGGGGTCATGCGCACCGAGCGGATGTCGGCACCGGCGATGATCGCGCCGTAGATATGGATCGGGTAACTCGGGTTGGGCACCAGCACCGTGTCGCCGCGATCGAGCGTGGCGAGCATCAGGTGCGCGAGGCCCTCCTTGGAGCCGATGGTGACGATCGCCTCGCGGTCCATGTCGAGGTCCACGTTCCAGCGGCGCTTGTACCATTGGCAGATCGCCCGCCTCAGCTTGGGGATGCCCTTGGAGACCGAATAGCCGTGCGTATCCTCCCGCTGCGCCACTTCCACCAGCTTGTCGACGATATGCCGCGGCGTCGGGCCATCGGGATTGCCCATGGACAGGTCGATGATGTCCTCGCCCGCCCGCCGCGCGGCCATCTTCAGCTCGTTGGTGATGTTGAAGACGTACGGAGGCAGGCGCTTGATGCGCGTGAATTCCGGGACCATGGGCTGCGAGGTGTCGTTGAGGTTCATTTCCGCGGGCTGTCGGCGTGATGCTGCGCTGCAATAGAACCACGATTCTAGCAGGGTCGTCGCGGAGGCTAAGTCGTTGAAATTCGAGCGCGAGCAGGCCGCCGGCAGGAATCTCTTCACCGGCTACGGCGAGGGCTACGTGGAGGTGAACCGCGTGCGCTTTCAGCAAAGCGTCGTGGTGACCGGCGATCGAATCGTGGAGGACTGGCCCATCGGCTCGGTGAACGAGCTGCAGGCCGACCACCTCGCCGCGATCATCGAGTTGAAGCCCGCGATCGTCCTGCTCGGCACCGGCGCGACGTTCCAGTTTCCCGAACCCGTGCGCCTGGCGCCGCTTTACAAGGCAGGCATCGGTGTCGAGGTGATGGACACGCCGGCGGCGTGCCGCACGTACAACATCTTGCTGGGCGAGGGCCGCGACGTGCTCGCGGCCCTCATCCTTTGAGCCGTCACTGCACCACGAATCCCGCGATGCCTTCCTCGGTCCACCCAGAGAACTTGGACAGCGAAAAGTTCTCGTAAGCGTCCGTGGTCCAGTGGTGCAGTCCGGGAACAAATGGATAGGTCAGCCGGAACAGGCGGATCGTGCCAGCCGCTTCGGTCGGCAGCAGGTAGCCGTCGACGCCTTCACCCACCCATCCCGGATACTGGATCAGCGTGTAGTACTCGTTCGCATCGGTGGTCCAGTGGTGCCAGCGGGTACCGTTGTAGTAGAGGCGGTAATACGGCACCGCCGTGACACCGCCAAACGTACCCGGGTTGTCGAGCACCTTGCCGACAAGGCCTTCCTGAACCCAGGTTCCGACATATGTGCCGAGCACGTTGTATTCATTCAGGTCCGTCGTGTAGTGATGCTCCAGCGTGACCGGGCTGTAGAGGCGGTATCGCGCGATCGGCGCGCCCGGTGGCAAGGCCATCACGGGGATCGCCAGCGACGTCATGTTGTCCGCGGTCATCGGGTCGGAAGGCGCTCCTCCCGCGCCCGCGATGTTGGTCATCGTCCCGGGCGCGGTTGGCCTGATCACCATCCTGAAGACGGCGCTCGCGCCGACCTCGAGGCGTCCCGCATTGCACTCGAAAGCTGATTGGCAACCGGGAGAGCGCCACACGATTTCCGCGTTCGCGGGAAGGAACTCCACCACGATCACGGCCGGTGCCACCGCCGGCCCGTTGTTGGTCACCGTGAAGGTGAACATGATGTCCTTGCCCACGTAACCCTGGTTCGTCGACGCGACCTGCGTGAACGTGAGGTCGACGCTCTGGGGCGTCGCGTCCAGGTCGAAGCGCGCGGAAACATTCTTGTTCGCGTTCATCGTGACGACGCATGCCCCGGTACCAGAGCAGCTCTCCCCCCAGCCGGTGAAGTGGCTGCCGGGCGCTGCCGTCGCGACGAGCGTCACCTCGGTGCCAGCCCCGATTGACAACAGGCACGAAGCGCAACTGCCTTGGAGAACGTCGACGACGCTACCGTTTCCGGACCCCACGGCCGCGACCGATAGCCTGTAGGCGAAGGCCTCGGTTGTCTGCACTGTGTTCCCCGAATTGCCGGGGGCCCCGACATAGCCGTTCGGCAAGCCACCCGTTCCGCCCGCACCCCCTGCGCCGGTGGTGAAAGTGTTCCCGACTTCCTGGATCGTGGATCCGGCCGCGAAGATGGCGATGCTCGGCCCGCCTGCGCCGCCGCCACCGCCACCACCGCGGCCGCCTGCGGCACCGTCGCCGCCACGGGCGCCGTCGCCGCCGTCCTCGGGGCCTGCGCCGCCCGGTCGGCCCAGCCCGGGCTGGCCACCCGCGCCGCCGTCGCCCCCGCGGCCGCCTGCGCCACCGCTACCGGTAACGAGAGTGTTATTCGCGATGATCGGACCCCGCGCATCGGCGCCGAACACCGCGAACGACCCGCCGCCGCCGCCGCCGCCGGTGCCCCCCGATCCGGCGCAGCCTCCTGCGCCGCCGCCGCCGCCTCCACCGCCCCGGTCCGCCATGCAGAAAATATTCGATTGGCCTCCGCCACCGCCACCGCCACCGCCGCCACCGCCGCCACGCGTGGCAATGCCGCCCAAGGCTCCGCTGCTGCTCACCCACACGCCCGCGGAAACGGCGCCCCCGCTACCACCGGGCCCACCCAATCCACCCGTAGCAGGAAAACCGGCAGATCCCGATGTGCCGGCAGTGCCGCCGGACCCGCACCCGGCGGAGGGTCCACCCGCGCCGGCGGGCGCGCCGAGGTATCCAAGCTCGCCCGGGGATCCGGGGCTGGTGTCGTAACCACCGCGGCCGCCCGCACCGCCCGTCGCACCGCATACGCTGGCGCCTGCGGTGCCGCCAAGTCCGCCGGACGAACTGCTCTGCGTGCCCGTCTGGCCGAGCCCGCCAAAGCCACCGTCCGCAGCTGCCGGCGGCATGCTGCCGGCTTGGCCGGCAGGCGCCGGGCCCGACTGCAATACGTTGAAGCGCACCGTCAGCCCCGGTGCATTGGCGAGGTACAGGGCGATCGAATTCCCGCCGGCGGAAGCGCCGGTGGAGATGATCGTGAAGCCCTCGACCACTCCCGGAGAGGTGTAGTTGGTCACGCTCATCGCGGTATTCGGGGAGGAGATAGTGGTCGTGTAGGCAGAGGACCGCGCCCAGCCGTTTGCCGCGCTGAAGCGTCCATACAAGCTCACGCCGTTGGGCAACGCGACCGTCTCCATGTACGTTCCCTGGGACACGAGTACGCGTTTGCGCAGCGGATCCGCCGCCGCCATCGCAATGCCCTTGCCGACGGTGGCGAAGGGGGCCGCCATCGTACCGGGATTGCCATCGCTGCCGCTCGACGCGACGAAGAAGGACTGAGTGTTATCGAGCGCAGGGGCCGCGGCGGCGCGAATGCACGCCGCGAGGAGGAAAGAAGCACAAAAAAGCCGGGAAACGCCAGCCTGGAACGTGGTCATCGTCGTCTCCCTTGGGAGACACGATGCTGCTCCAAAGGCCCGCTCCTGCAAACAGTCCACTTGGATCGGACCGTCTCCCTGGAGTTCAGGCCAGGGTACGCAACTCGCGCAGGAGCACCGACAGCACGGCGAGATCCAGCGTGCCCGCGCGCTTCAGCTCGTCGGTCATCGCCTTCAGCCGCGCAATGGCGGGCGCATAGCGCTCGCGCCAGGCGGCAAGCATCGGCTCGGGATCGTCGGACTCGGCGATCTTCGCCACCGCCGTCGCGAGCGCGCGCTGCTGGCTCGCAAGGTCGTCGCGCAGCGCATTGCGCGCGAGCGCCTGCCAGGGCGTGTCGGTGGGAAGCTGCGTGATCTTCTCCGAGAACCAGCGCAGCTCCAGCTCGCCCGCCAGCGCGAAGTAGAGCCTCGCCACGGTCTCGACGCTCTTCTTCTGGTCCATCGCGACCTCGGTGATGTCAAGCGCCGCATAAAGCGCGCCCAGCGAGGCCACGCGCTCCGCCAGCGGGCGCGCGACGCCTTCCTTGGCGAACTGCGCGACGGTCGTCGTCCACGCCATGCGATCGCCGGCCGCGAGCACGGTGGGCACCATGCCTTGCAGCGCCTTCAGGCCCGGGCGGAAGAGCTCCAGCACCTGCGCGATCGGCAGGCGCTCGCGGCGGCGGCGCAGGAACCAGAGCGTCGCGCGCACCACCAGGCGTCCGACCTCGACCAGCATCTCGTATTGCAGCTGCTGCGGGATCTTGTTGTCGAGGGCATCGATGTCCGCCCAGAGCGCATCGAGGCCGTAGATGTCGCGCACCAGGACGTAAGAGCGGGTCACTTCCTCCGGCGTGGCTCCGGTCTCCTCGATCATGCGGTGCACGAAGACGCTGCCGGCGCGGTTGATCATCGAGTTGGCGACGACGGTGGCGATGATCTCGCGCTTCAGCGCGTGGCGCGGCATGAGCGCGGCGTATTTTTCGCGCAGCAGCGGTGGAAAGTAACTCACCAGCGCGCGCGCCACGTACTCGTCGTCCACCAGCGTCCCCGCCAGCAGGTCGTCGAAGAGGGTCATCTTCGAGTAGGCGAGCAGCACCGCCCGCTCGGGAGCGGTGAGGCCTTGCTTGGCGATGCGGCGTTCCGCGATCTCGTCGTCCGCGGGCAGGTACTCCACCACGCGGTTGAGCCGCCCCGCCTTCTCGAGCGCGCGGATGAGAGCCGCCTGCGCATCGAGCAGCTTGTCGCCGCGCACGCCAGAGACC
>DATLEL010000202.1:0-18844 GCA_035525255.1 Usitatibacter sp. | reverse complement strand
GGGGCGAGGCGATCGCGGGCGAGCGCGGCGAAGCCTGGCTGTATGAGCCGGCGCTTGTGGTGGCGCTTCTTCGGCCATGGGTCCGGAAAGAAGACGTGGATGCCGGCGAGCGCGCCGGGCGGCACCATGTCGCGGAGCACTTCGACCGCGTCGTGCACCACCACGCGCACGTTGGTCACGCCGCGCTCTTCCACCTGCCGCAGGAGGCTACCGATCCCTGGCGCGTGCACCTCCATCGCAAGGTAGTCGTTATTGGGATTCTCGGCGGCGATGCGGGCGGTGGTTTCCCCCATGCCGGAACCGACTTCGCCCACCACCGGTGCCTCGCGGCCGAAAAGGGCGCGCAAATCCAGGGGCTTGGGGGCATAGGCGACCCCGAAGCGCGGCAGCAACTCTTCATAGGCCCGCTGCTGGCCGCGGGAAAAGCGTCCCTGGCGCAGGACATAGCTTCGGATCGGGGGGTGTGTCACGGACGCAACAACCTCGAGGGAGCCGCGATTATAGGATTTGTCGCGTTGACAGGCGCACTTGCCGCGCCTAAATTGGTCTCAACCGGCGGAGAAAACAATGAAACCGATCTTCGCGCTCGCGATCCTCCTGCTTCCCCTTCCGGTGGCCGCCGACGACTACCTGGGGATCCTCAAGGCTCCCCAGACCAGCCTGCAGCCCCTAGGCGTCTATTCGTTGGCCACTGCGCCCGCACCCAATTTCGCCCCGCTGTTGGGGAGCGATAACGGCTACAAGGTGAAGCTCGGCTACAAGTACTCGCGCTACTTCGCGGTGGAGGGCGAGTTCGCCGACTTCGCGCGTCCCCTCGACGCATTCGCCAACCCCGCAAACCTGTCTTCCGCGTTCCGCAGCACCGGCTTCGGCGTCGACACCGTGGCCACGCTGCCGTTGTGGCGCTTCTCGTTCTACGGGCGCATGGGCGCGTACCGCGGCGACCGCAACAGCTTCTCGACGTATTCCGGCGGCCTGCTCGGCGACAACTCGATGCGCGGCACGCGTTGGCGCTACGGGCTCGGCATGCGCTACGACTTCACCCAGTCCTTCGGCGTGCGCGCGGAGGTGGAGCGGCATTCGCTGGGCCTGGGCTCGCCCCTCGCCGGCGACCTCGACTCCGACCAGGTGACGGTGGGAGTGAGCTGGCGGTTCTAGGACCCCAGCAAGCCTTCCGTGGGTGAGCTCGGGCTCGCCTCGTACGGCTTCTTCGCCATCCGCCCCGCAAGGTAAGCCTCGCGCCCCGCTTCGACGGCAAGCTTCATGGCGCGTGCCATGCGCACCGGGTCGCGTGCCTTGGCGATCGCGGTATTCATGAGCACGCCGTCGCAGCCGAGCTCCATGGCGATGGCGGCGTCCGACGCCGTGCCGATGCCCGCGTCGACCAGCACCGGGACCTTCACGCGATCGATGATGATCTGCAGGTTCCACGGGTTGAGGATGCCCATGCCGGAACCGATGAGGGACGCGAGCGGCATCACCGCGACGCATCCGAGGTCCTCCAGCTGCTTCGCCATGATGGGATCGTCGGAGCAATAGGCCATCACCTGGAAACCGTCGCCCACCAGGGTCTTCGCGGCCGCGAGGGTCTCCGGCATGTTCGGGTAGAGGGACTGCGCATCGCCGAGCACTTCGAGCTTCACCAGCGAATGACCGTCCAGGAGCTCGCGCGCGAGGCGCAGCGTGCGCACCGCGTCCTGGGCCGTGTAGCAGCCGGCGGTATTGGGCAGGATCGTGTAGCGCGACGGCGGGAGGACGTCGAGAAGGTTCGCCTCGCCGGCGTTCTGGCCGATGTTGGTGCGGCGGATGGCCACCGTCACGATGCGCGCGCCGCTCGCCTCGATGGCGCGGCGCGTCTCCTCGAAATCGCGGTACTTGCCCGTGCCCACCAGCAGGCGCGAATCGTAATCCCTGCCGGCGATGGTGAGCGCGTCGGTCGTGGCCGCGCTCTTCTTGTCGCCGTCCATCAACCACCCCCCACAGCCATCACCACCTCGATGCGGTCGCCCTCGGCCACGCGCGCGTCGCCGAAGCGGCTGCGCGGCACGATCTCGCCGTTGCGCTCGACCGCCAGCCGCCGTCCGGCGAGCGCGAGCTCGTCCAGCAGCTGGGCGAAGGTGAGCGGCGTGGCCAGCTCGCGCGGCGCGCCGTTGAGGATGATGTGCACGGGCATGCGTGAATTATCCCCGAAAAGTACCAGGTACTTTTCCGCGCTACATCTGCTTGAAGAGATGGGCGTAGGCGCGACTCACCGGGAGCTCGGCCGCGGCACCCTTGAGCTTCACGAACACCCGGCCGGAAAGATCGCGGCGGGTGGAGGCGACCTCCTTCATGTTGACCACGGTGCTGCGGTGGATTTGCCAGAACGCCTCCGAGTCGAGCTGGGGCGTGAGCTCGGCGAGCGGCATGCGGATCAACGACTCGCCCTCGCGAGTCATGACGCACGTGTACTTGTCCGCTGCCTGGAAGTAGAGCACGTCGTCCACGGCGATCTGCTGCACGACGTCGCCCTTGAGCGCGCGAATCCAGCGCATGCGCCCTCCGGCGCCGGGGATCGCGCGCGCGAGCTTCGCCAGCACCTCGTCCAGCGCCGGAGGGCGCTCCGCTGATGCGAGCTTCCTCTTCAAGCGCTCGATCGCTTTCGCCAGCCGCTCGTCGGTGACCGGCTTCAGGATGTAGTCCACCACTTCGCGATCGAAGGCCTCCACCGCGTATTGGTCGAACGCGGTGACGAACACGATGTGGGTGCGCGTATCGATGCGCTTCGCCAGCTCTATCCCGGTGAGCCCCGGCATGCGGATGTCGAGGAACGCGATGTCCGGCTCGTCTTCGTTGATGGCGCGCAGGGCGTCGATGCCGTTGCCGGCCAGGGGCAGGACGTCCAGTTCCGGCCACAGGTGCTGCAGCCGGGCGCGCAGGTGCTCCGCCAGGTGCAGCTCGTCGTCGGCAACGATGGCGCGCGGCTTCACGCCGGGACCCGTACTGCCACCGAGGCACCGCCGCCGCCGTTTTCACCTACCGTGAGCGAAGCGCGCTCGCCGTAGATGAGCCGCAAGCGATCGCGCAGGTTGGTGAGCCCCACGCCGCCGCGGGTGGTGGGCGCGAAGCCCACGCCGGTATCGGCGATCTCGATCACGACTTCGGAGCCGTCGCGCCGCGCGCTGAAGCGGACCTTGCCCCCGTCGACCTTGGGCTCGAGGCCGTGGCGGATCGCGTTCTCGACCACGGGTTGAAGCAGCATCGGCGCGACGGGGAACGCGTGCAGGTCGGGCGGCACGTCGACCTCGTAGCGCAGGCGCGCGCCCATGCGGATCTGCAGCACGTCCAGGTACGACGCGATCAGCTCCGCCTCGGCGGCCAGCGTGGTCGATTCGCTGCGGGTGGCGGCAAGCGACGCGCGCAGGAAGCGGATGAAGCTCTCCAGCATGCGCTTCGCCTTGGCGGGATCGGGATCGATGAGGCTGGTCACGTTGGCGAGGGTGTTGAAGAGGAAGTGCGGCTCGATCTGCGCCTGCAGGGCGCGCAGGTTGGCGAGCAGCGCCTCGCGCTCGATGCGCTGCGAGCGCTCGCGCTCCAGGGCCAGCGTCGCCTCGGCAACCGCGCCGCGCTCGCGCCAGAAGAAGATGAGGCTCATGACCGTCGAGATGATCAGGCTCGTGGTCGCGACCGAAAGGATCGCCGACGGATCGGTGAGCCAGTTGCGCAGGCCCACGTCGACGATGAACGAGACCAGCCAGAAGCCGACGAGCACGCCCGCGAGCGGCACCAGGCTGAAGTACGCGACCTTGGCGAAGTAGCCGCGGCGGCGCGCGGCCTCGCCGAGACCCAGCGCGGTTCCCGCACGGAACAGGCCATGAATGGCATAGCCGATCACGTTCGCGATCAGGATGTGCAGCCCGAACACACGCAACGACGGGAGCTTTCCCGCGCCCATGGCGTTCAGGAAGTAGAAGCCCACGCCGAAGATCGAGCTCCAGAGGAACGTGTAGAGGAAGTTGCGCGCGAAGGAGGGCGGAAAGCGCCGGAAGAACGGGATCAGCTCCAGCGGGTGGTATTCCGCGCGGGAGAAGCCGGGCGAGAACCGGGTGCGCGGCGGCGTGGCGTCCATCGTATTGGCTTGCCCAGGGGAATCGAGAACGGATCGTAGCGGCCACTCACCGTCGCTGTGGCGGCTTTGCGACAAATCGCCCGGTCGTGGCGCGAACGGGGCTCGCGGGGCGTGAATGGCGGTAAAATCGGCCCCGCAAGCGGGTGTAGCTCAATGGTAGAGCAGAAGCTTCCCAAGCTTACGACGAGGGTTCGATTCCCTTCACCCGCTCCAGGAGCCCTCCCCGGGCTTTATTCCGGTCCGACCTGCCTATATGCCGAACCGCCGCCCGCGCGCGGCGTCCTAACGGATTGCCCCCAAATCCGTGGAGATCGTCCCATGTCCCGCCTACTTTTCCTCGGCGTCGGTGCCGCCCTGATGTTTTTCACCGACCCGCAAGCCGGCCGCAAGCGCCGCACCGATTTCAAGAACCAGCTGGATGCCACGCAGCGCAAGCTCCAGCAGGCGAAGGAGGTGGTGGTGAAGGACGCCACCAACCGTACCCATGGCATGCTGCTCGAATCGCGTGAGTGGCTGCAGGAGCGCCGCGGCAAGATCCAGTCGGGTGAGTACCTACCGCGCGGCGCGGTCTCGCTGCCCGTCATCGCGCAAAACATCGCCGCACCGTGGATGCGCACCCACTGGTCGCCCTCGCAGCGCGCGCTCGCCGGTGCGTTCGGCGCGAGCCTCGCCATGTGGGGGTACCTGCGCGGCGGCCTGAAGGGCATCGCGATGTGCGCCGCAGGCGGCGCCCTCGTCGCGCGCGCCACCGGTAACGAGGAGCTGTCCACCCTCGCCAAGGGCCGCGGCATCCAGGTCGAGAAGACGGTGCGCATCGACGCGCCGGTCGAGAAGGTGTTCGCGTACTGGCGCAATCTCGAGAACCTGCCGCAGTGGATGTCGCACGTGCGCGAGGTGCGCTACCTGGGCGGCGACCGCTATCACTGGGTGGTCGACGGCCCCGCCGGCATGCCGGTCGAGTGGGACTCGGAGCTCCTCAACGTGTCAGAGAACCGCGAGATGACGTGGCGCTCGGTGGAGGGCTCGCAAGTCGAGAACACCGGCCGCGTGCGCTTCCAGGCGGATGGCGACGGCACCCGCGTCCATGTGCAGATGAAGTATTCCCCTCCCGGCGGGATCATCGGGCACGCGGTGGCGAAAGCCTTCGGCGTCGATCCCAAGACCGAGATGGACGACGACCTCGAGCGGATGAAGACCACCGTCGAGACCGGCAAGCCGCCGCAGGATGCCGCCGCGATGCGCCGCACAGGTGCCAACGGCAGCAACGGGGCCACGCCGCTGCAGTAACCCGTGTGGGCCGTGGCGCAACCGTTAGACTGGTTGCGCCATGGCCCGCAGCTTCCCTTCCGATTCGTTCGCTGCACGCGTGATCGCGTGGCAGCGCTCCCATGGGCGCCACGGCCTCCCGTGGCAGGAAAGCCGGGACGCTTACCGCATCTGGCTCTCCGAGGTCATGCTGCAGCAGACGCAGGTGGCCACCGTCATCCCCTATTTCGAGCGTTTCCTCGCGCGTTTTCCCACGGTGCGCGAGCTGGCCGCCGCGCCTGAGGATGACGTGCTCGCGCTCTGGAGTGGCCTCGGCTATTACGCGCGCGCGCGCAACCTGCACCGTGCCGCGAAGGATGTAGTGGCGCGCCACGGCGGTGTGTTTCCCGTCGACTCGGCGTCGCTTCACCAGCTTCCGGGCGTGGGCCGCTCCACCGCCGCGGCCATCGCAGCGTTCGCTTGTGGCGAGCGCGGCGCCATCCTCGACGGCAACGTGCGCCGCGTGGTCGCGCGGCACGCGGGTATCGGCGGAGATCCTTCCAGCGCGGCAGTCGTGGCCGCGCTATGGCAGGCGGCCGATGCGCGCCTGCCCGATGCCTGCATCGAGCCCTATACGCAGGGGATGATGGACCTGGGCGCCGGCATCTGCACCGTGCGCAAGCCCGCGTGCCTGCTCTGTCCGGTGGCCGCGGACTGCGTCGCGTTGAACGAGGATCGCATCGACGAGCTGCCGGGCAAGCGCGCGCGACGCGAATCTCCGCGCCGGCGCGTATCGATGCTGGTGGTCCTCTCGCAGGGGGAGGTGCTGCTGGAGAAGCGTCCGCCCACGGGGATCTGGGGCGGCCTGTGGTCGCTACCCGAGGCGCCGGCGGACACCGACCCCGGCATCGCGCTCGCTTCCTGGGGATTCCACGGCGCCGCGTTCGAGCCGCTGGCGCCGTTCGAGCACGCCTTCACCCATTTCACGCTCGAGGTCACGCCGTGGCGCGTGCAGCCGCGCAATCCGCCACAGCTCGCCGCCGAGCGGCGCGCCACCTGGCTGCCGCTCTCGGACCTCGCCGGCGCGGCACTGCCGTCACCGATCCGAAAGCTGCTGCAGGGTTTGTAGAAAGCTTTTCTTGGAGTCTGGCACCTTCAAGCCACGAGCTTCTGCTGCCGCAGGAAGCGGTGCAGCACCGCGAGCCGCAGCGTGGGATCGGTGAGCTCGAGCAGCTTCTGCTTCACGTCCATGCGCAGCGGCAGGATTTCTGCCAGCCGGAAGCTCACCCAGCTCGCATTGTCATAGGCGAGCGGATGCGCGAAGCGCTCCGGGCCGATGCCCGCGATCACCTTGCGCAGGAATTCGGCGCACTCGGGAAGGCCCTGCGCCTCGGGCGCATCGGCCTCGGCCTCCAGCAGCTCCACCTCGGCGAGGATCAATCCCTGGCGATTCACCTCGCTCGAGACGATGCGGAAGCGCTCGCCGCCGAGCGCGCGGACCTTGAGGATGCCAAGCTCCTCCATGTCGCAGTCGGCAATGGTCGCGATGCAGCCGAGGGACTCGGGCACCGCCGTGCCGCCGACTTCGGGACCTTCCTTGATGAGGCACACGCCGAACGGCGACGAATCCTTGAGGCACGCCTTGGCCATGTCCATGTAGCGCACCTCGAAGATCCGCAGCGGCAGCAGCGAGCCCGGGTACAGCACCGTCTGCAGCGGGAAGATCGGCAGGCGCTCGCGCTTCTTCGTGCCCTTCAGGAGATCCAGGATCAACGCGTGCCGCCCTTTACGTCCGCAGGTCGCGGTGGCGCAGCACCACCTGGTATTCGGAAGCGAAACGCTCTGCGATCTGGTCGGCCACGTAAACCGAGCGGTGCCGGCCGCCGGTGCAGCCGATGGCCACCGTGATGGATGCGCGCTGGTCGAGCACGAAGCGCGGCAGCCAGCGCTGCAGGAAGCGCTGGATGTCCTCGATCAGCAGCCCCGCCTGGGTTTCGCGCTCGAGGAACGAGACCACTTCCGGATCGTGTCCGGTCTGGGGACGCAGGTGCGGGTCGTAGTGGGGGTTCGGCAGGAAGCGCGTGTCGAACACGAAATCGGCGTCGAGCGGCGGGCCGTTCTTCCAGCCGAACGACTCCACCACCAGCGTCATGCGCGTGCGGTCGGCGACCACCAGGTCCTGGATCCAGCCGCGCAGCTGCGCCGGGATGAGGACGCTGGTGTCGATGCGCTGGCCGATCTCGGCGAGGCCCGACAGCATGCGGCGCTCCTCGGCGATGGCTGCGGGCAGCGACTGCCCATCGCGCGTGAGCGGATGCGGGCGCCGCGATTCGGAGAAGCGGCGCACCACGCTCTCGTCGCTCGCGTCGAGGAAAATCACGCGGACGTCGGTGCCGCGCGCACGCTCGCGCTCGACGATCATCGGCAGGCGCGAGAGGCTCTCGCGGCTCCTCGCGTCGGCGCTGATGGCCACCTTGGGCTCGTTGCGCGAGGCGAGGTAATCGGCCAGCGTGGCGATCAGGTCGGCGGGCAGGTTGTCGACGCAGAAATAGCCCGCGTCCTCGAGCGCCTTGAGCGCCACGCTCTTGCCGGACCCGGAAACCCCGGAGAGGACCACGAGCTGCATCACTCGCCTTCCCGAAGCCGTTTCATTCGCCGTCGCGCCCGGCGGCGCCGTTGCGCAATACCGCCTCCTGCCGCGCGATGAACTCGCGAGTGGAGTCGATGCCGCGCGTGATGAGGATGTGGTTTCGCACCGCCGCCTCCACCAGCACCGCGAGGTTGCGTCCCGGGGCGACCGCCAGCGTGACGGTGGGGATCTCCACGCCGAGGATGTCCTGCGTGCCGGAGCGCGTCGCGAGCCGGTCCTTGGGCTCCAGGCCGCCCACGGGCATGTCCAAGTGCACCATGAGGCGCAGCACCTTCCGCGGGCGCACCGCGGTCTCGCCGAAGATCGAGCGGATGTTGAGCACGCCCAGCCCGCGCACCTCGAGGAAGTCGCGCAGCATCGGCGGGCAGCGCCCCTGGATGGTCTCGGGGCCTATCTGCTGCAGCTCCACCACGTCGTCCGCCACGAGGCCGTGGCCGCGCGAGATCAGCTCGAGGGCGAGCTCGCTCTTGCCGATGGAAGATTCGCCGGTGATGAGGACGCCGATCTCGAGCACGTCGAGGAAGACGCCGTGGATATTGGTGACCTCGCCCAGCTCCTGCTGCATGTATGGGCGCAGCACGTTGATGAGGTGCTGGCTGGGCTCGGCGGAGACGATGAGCGGCGTCCCGGCGCGCTCGGCCGCTTCCATCAGCACCGGGGGCGCCTTCACGCCGTCGCCGATCAGCACGCAGACGGTCTCGGCGCCCATGATGTGCGCCGCGGTGGTGGCCTGCACCTCGCCGGAAAGTTTCTCGACGTATTCGACCTCGCGGGGGCCGAGCACCTGCGCCAGCAGGGGGTGGATCAGGTTGAGATGGCCGATGAGCCCCACGCCCGGCTTGTGCACCATGTCGCCGGTGAACTCGCGCGTGGCGCCGCGGGCGCCCGCCGCCCACGCGAGGCCCAGCCGCTCGCGGCGATCGTCAAACAGCTGCTGAACGCTGAGCCGGGGCATAGGGCGACCATTCGGTGATCAGCCGGTGGGCCGCCTGGATGTCCTGGGCCTGCGCGAGCGCCTCGCGCAGCTGCGGATCGCTGAACATCTGCGCGAGCTCCGAGAGGAGCTCGAGGTGCGCCTCGGTGGCGTGCTCGGGGACCAGCATCGCGAATACCAGGCTCACCGGCTGGCCGTCGGGCGCCTCGAAGGGCACCGCCTGGGCGGTGCGCACGAATGCGCACACCGGCTCCTTCAGCGTCTTGATGCGCCCATGGGGAATCGCCACGCCGAACCCCAGGCCGGTGGAGCCCAGCTTCTCGCGGTCGAACAGGCTGTCGAACACGCGCGAGCGCGGGATCTGGCGCGAATTCTCGAACAGCAGCCCGATCTGCTCGAACAGCCGCTTCTTGCTGCTCACGTCGAGGCCGAGCAGGACGTGGTTCAGCGGCAGCAGCCGGGCGACGAGGTTCATCCTGGGGGCGGGGACAAGGGCGAGGGGCGTGAGTCTAGCTCAGGCGAGCGGCATGCGCTTGGGGCTCGCCGAATGGCTCGCCTGCAGGCGCTCCTTGTGCTTGATCACCTGGCGGTCGAGCTTGTCGATCAGGCCGTCGATGGCGGCGTACATGTCGGCCTCGTGGGCCTGCACGTGGATGTCCTTGCCCGACAGGTGCACGTTGGCCTCGATCTTCTGGTCCAGCTTCTCCACGGTCATGATGACGTTCACGTCGATCACGTGGTCGAAGTGGCGGTTTATCCGCTCGAGCTTCGAGGTGACGTAGTCCCGGATGGCGGGAGTGATCTCGACGTGGTGACCGGTGAGGTGCAGGTTCATCTAGGAAGCTCCTTCTGGTGGGTCGTGCGGGCCGCTTCGGAAGCGGTGTGCGATCAGATCGACTTGCGAAGATTCGCCGGCTGGATGTGCATCGCTTCGCGATACTTGGCCACGGTCCTGCGCGCCACCTGGATGCCCTGCTGTCCCAGGATGTCGGAGATGCGATGGTCGGACAGCGGCTTCCTGCCGTCCTCCGCGGCCACCAGCTGCTTTATCAAAGCACGGATGGCGGTCGCCGAACAGGCCCCGCCGGTGTCGGTTGAAACGTGGCTGCCGAAGAAGTATTTCAGCTCGAATATGCCGCGTGGGGTAAGCATGTACTTCTGCGTGGTGACGCGCGAAATGGTGGATTCGTGCAGGCCCACCGCGTCGGCGATCTCGCGCAACACCAGCGGGCGCATCGCGACCTCGCCGTGCTCGAAGAAGTTCTTCTGCCGGTCCACGATCGACTGCGTCACGCGCAGGATGGTATCGAAACGCTGCTGCACGTTCTTGATCAGCCAGCGCGCCTCCTGCAGCTGCCCCGACAAATGCTTGCCGCCGTTCTCGCGCGAGGCCTGCAGGATGTCGGCGTACATCTTGTTGATGCGAAGCCGCGGCATGGCGTCGCGATTGAGCGAGGCGATCCAGCGCCCGGAGCTCTTGCGCACGACGACGTCGGGCACCACGTAGCGCACGTCCCCCGAGCCGAAGGCGCGCCCCGGTTTGGGATCGAGGGACAGCACCAGCGCGCGCACCTCGCGCAGCTCGTCCTCGGAAATGGCGAGCAGCCGCTTCAGCTTGTTGAAGTCGCGCGCCGCGAGCACGTCGAGGTGCTTCGATACCAGCTCGATGGCGGCGTCGCGATGCGGGGTATCGGCAGGCAGCGACTTGAGCTGCAGCTCGAGGCATTCGCCGATGTCGCGCGCGCCCACGCCCGTGGGCTCCATGTTCTGCACATGGCGCAGCGCGATCTGCAGCTCCTCGATCTCGACGTCGCTCATGGCGGCGAGCGCGGACTCGCGCAGCTCCTCCAGCTCCTGCTTGAGGTAGCCGTCCTCGTCGAGGTGGCCCACGACGAATTCGGCGATCAGCTTGTCGCGCGGCGTGAGCCCGGTGAGCGAGAGCTGCAGCAGCAGGTGCTCCTGCAGCGTGGGCTCCGCCGCGGCGAATTGCGTGAAATCGTCGCGCTCGTCGTCGTCGCGCCGCGAATTGCTGCTGCCGGTGGGGGAATGCTCCTCGCCGAAGCCGTGGTCTTCGGCAAACGACGGCGGCTCGTCGCGGGATTCCTCGGTGGGCGCGGGGGCTTCGGCGCCCTCGGCCGCGGAGCCGTTCAACGGCTGCGTGGTGGCGCCTTCCTCGTTGGGCGCGAGATCGGCACGCTCCAGCAGCGGATTCTCGGCGAGGTAGCGCTCGAGCTCCTGGTTCAGCTCGACCGTCGACAGCTGCAGCAGACGGATCGACTGCTGCAGCTGCGGAGTCAGCGTGAGGTGCTGCGATAGCTTTAGCTGGAGGCTGTGCTTCATCTGGGTTCCCGGAGGAACAGACTATCCGCTAGAGCCGGAAGTTCTCCCCGAGATACACCTTGCGAACGGCTTCATTATAGATGATCTCCTCCGGCTTCCCGAAGGCGAGGACCGCGCCCTGGTTGATGATGTAGGCGTGGTCGCAGATGCCCAGGGTCTCGCGGACATTGTGATCCGTGATGAGCACGCCGATGCCGCGCTCCTTGAGGAAACGGATGATCTGCTGGATGTCGAGCACCGCGATGGGATCCACTCCCGCGAACGGCTCGTCGAGGAGGATGAAGCGCGGGCTGGTGGCGAGTGCCCGCGCGATTTCCACCCGCCGTCGCTCGCCGCCGGAGAGGGAAACGGCCGGAGAGGCGCGCAGGTGGCCGATGTGCAGGTCGTCCAGCAGCTGCTCGAGGCGCGTGCGCACGTCTTCCTCGTCCAGCTCCTGCAGCTCCAGCACCGCGCGGATGTTCTGCTCCACGGTGAGCTTGCGGAAGATCGAGGCTTCCTGCGGCAAATAGGAAAGCCCGAGGCGCGAGCGGCGGAAGATCGGCAGGTGCGTGAGGTCGTCGCCGTCGAGCGTCACGCTGCCGGCGTCGATCGGCACGAGCCCCAGGATCATGTAGAAGCAGGTCGTCTTGCCGGCGCCGTTGGGCCCGAGGAGCCCCACCACTTCGCCGCTCTCGACCGTCACCGACACGTCGGACACGACGGTGCGCTTTCGATAGCGCTTCATGAGGCCCGCCGCGCGCAGCACCGAGGCGCTCGGCACCGGCTTCACCAGGGTGAGGCGCTGGGCTCCGGGCGCGGCGGTGGCCGTCGGCGTCGCGGCCACTACTGCGTGCCCGCCTCGGGCTTGAGCTGCAACGGCGTCGCGCGCTCGCCCTTGTCGGCGTCGGCGCCCTTCTTCGGCGGCAGGATGATCACCTTCACGCGCGAGTTGGGCGACGGCGCAGTGCCGGGAGCCGCACCTGAAGCCTCGGCCAGCTCCTTTTGCATGTCGTACGTGATGAAGGCGCCGGTGATCTGGTTGGCGCCGCTCTTCACCCGCGCGCGGTCGAAGAGCTTGAGGACGTCGGTGCGATCGTCGAATTCGGCACGCTGCGCCTCGCCGTCGATGTATTCCTCGATCTTCTCGCGCTTTTGGCGGAAGGTGACCGGCGAACCGTTGGCGACGTAGAACTTGTTTTTCTGCGGGTCCTCCCGCACCGTCAATTTCTCCGCGGTGATCCGCATGGTGCCCTGTGTGACGACCACATTGCCCTGCAGAATCGACACCTTGTTGGCGTCGTCGATCGCCCATTTATCGGCGACTATGACGATCTCCTTCTCGCGGTCCGCGCGGTCCGCGATCGCCAGTGCAGGAGCTGCGGCAAGCGTGGCGATGAGGGGAAGGACGAGAGTGCGCATCAGCTTTTCGGCTTCGGCTTGAAGGTGGCGCGCACCCGGTCCAGCTTCATGGTGCGCGCGCGGTTATCGATCTCGAGCCCCGCGGCGTGCGCGACGCTCGAAGCGCTTTGCAGCGTGACTTCGCTTGACGTGCGCGCGATCCCTACCTCGGGCAACACCAGCAGCTTGTCGGTGGTGAGGCGCGCCGTCTCGTTCTTCGCATCGGCCGCGCGCACCACCACGACGTTGCCTTCGATGAGGACACGGTCCCCGCCCTGCTCCAGGCGGCCGTGGTCCGCGGTGATGGTCATCTTCGGCTGCTTCGGCTCGAACGCCTCGAGGGTCAGCGTCTCGAGGAGCGCCGAGTCGTCGTCGGGGTAATGTACCATCTTCCTCGCGACCAACGTGTAGAGCACGCGGCCGTCTTCCCCCAGCTTGCGCGCGTTGAAATTCTCCACCATCAGGTCGGGATCGTGGCGCAGGTTGCCGGAAGCGCGGGCGAGCGGCGGCTGCACCAGCTGGTGCAGCCAGAACGTGAGGCCCACGAGCAACGCGAGTGCCGCCAGCGGGAGCCACGTCGTGGGACGCATCGGGCCGCGGCGTCAGGCCGAAGCGCCGCGGGCGCGCAACACCATCTCGCAGAATTCGCGCACCGCGCCGCCGCCGCCGCGCGCGCGCGTCACGTAGTGCGCGGCTTCCTTCACCGCCTGCACGGCGTTATCCACCGCGACCGCCAGGCCGCAGCGCCGCATCACGTCGAGGTCGGGAAGGTCGTCGCCCACGAACGCGCACGCCGCGGCATCGAGCCCGAGACGCGCGCGCAGCGCTTCGAACGCGGCCACCTTGTCGGTCGAGCCCTGCACCACGTGCGCGATGCCCAACTCGGCCGCACGGCGCGTCACGGCTTCGGAAGAACGCCCCGAGATGATGGCCGTGGCGATGCCGCTCGCCTGCAGCATCTTCACGCCGTGGCCGTCGAGGATGTTGAACGCCTTGAAGGCTTCGCCCTGCGCTCCGATGTAAAGCGTGCCGTCGGTCATGACCCCGTCCACGTCGAAGATCGCGAGGCGCAGCAGGCGCGCGCGCTCCGCGAGATCCACTAAACCACTCCGGCGGCGAGCAGGTCGTGGAAGGTGAGCGCGCCCACGAGCTTGCCGTCGGGCGAGGCGACCACCAGCTTGCCGCCCAGGTCGCGCGCTTCGAGGACCTGCGCCGCTTCGGCCGCGAGGCGCTCGGGAGCGATCGTCGTTGGCTTCCTGGTCATGAGATCGCTTACCCGCAATCCCTTGATCGAATCGTGCCGCTCGAGCGTGCGGCGCAAGTCGCCGTCGGTGTAGATGCCGAGGAGCTTGTCGTTCGCGTCGACAATGCAGGTCATGCCGATGCCCTTGCGGGACATCTCGACGATCGCCTCCGGCAGCATCGCGTCGGGCGAGGTGCGCGGCAGTCGATCGCCCTTGCGCATGATGTCGGCCACATGCACCAGGAGGCGCCGGCCGAGCGCGCCGCCGGGATGGTGCTGCGCGAAGTCGTCGCTCGCGAAGCCACGCGCGTCGAGCAGCGCCACGGCGAGCGCATCGCCGAGTGCCAGCGTCGCGGTGGTGCTCGCCGTGGGCGCCAGGTTGAGGGGGCAGGCTTCCTTGTCGACGGCCGCGTCGAGGTGCACATCGGCCTCGGTGGCGAGCGAGGAAGTGGGGCGGCCGGTGATCGCGATGACCTTCGCGCCGCGGCGCTTGATGAGCGGCAGGATGCGCAGGATCTCTTCCGACTCGCCGGAATGCGAAATCGCAATGACCGCGTCGTCGCCGGTGATCATGCCGAGGTCGCCGTGGCTCGCTTCCGCGGGATGCATGAAGAAAGCCGGCGTGCCGGTCGAGGCGAGCGTCGACGCGATCTTGTTGCCGATGTGGCCCGACTTGCCCATGCCGGTGACGACCACGCGGCCGCGCGTCTGCAGCAGGATGCGATGCGCCGCGAGGAACCCCGCGCCGAGCCGATCCTTGAGCGCGCGCACCGCTTGCGCCTCGATCTCCAGCACGCCGCGCGCGAGCTCGAGGAAGTGCTCGGCGTCGGAGAGCTCGTGGGGTTGTAGTAGATTCGACATCGGTAGCCAGTATAAATCCAACCCATGCACGACGCCCTCGAAATCACTCTCATCCTCCTCGCCTCCGCGGTCGTCGTGGTGGTGGTGTTCCGCCAGCTTTCGCTGCCGGCGATCCTCGGCTACCTGCTGGTGGGCTCGCTCGTGGGTCCGCACGCGCTCGGCTTCGTCGCGGACACCGCCGACCAGCGCTACATCGCGGAGTTCGGCGTGGTGTTCCTCATGTTCTCCGTAGGCCTCGAGTTCAGCCTGCCGCAGCTGAACTCGATGCGCCGCACGGTGTTCGGCCTGGGGCTGATGCAGGTGGCGATCATAGGAACGCTCGGGCTCGCGGGCGCGCTGCTGGTGGGCGAGACCTGGCGCGCCGGGCTGGTCGTGGGCGGAGTGGTCGCGATGTCGTCCACGGCGATCATCTCCAAGATGCTCTCGGAGAAAGCGCAGCTGCATTCGCCGCACGGCCGCCAGATCATGGGCGTGCTGCTGTTCCAGGACCTCGCGGTGATCCCGCTCCTGGTGCTGATCCCCGCGCTGGCGCTCACCGGCCCGCAGATCGCGGGTGCCATCGCCGTGGCGCTGGTGAAGGCCGCGGTGGTGCTCGCGATCGTGCTCTTCCTCGGCCAGCGTCTGATGCGCCCGCTGTTCAACATCGTCGCGCGGCAGAGATCGTCCGAGCTGTTCATGCTCTTCGTGCTGCTGGTGACACTCGGGTTGGCGTGGATCACCGAGATCTCCGGGCTGTCGCTGGCGCTCGGCGCCTTCCTCGCGGGGATGCTGATCTCCGAGACCGAGTACCGCTACCAGGTCGAGGACTACATCAAGCCCTTCCGCGACGTGCTGCTGGGGCTGTTCTTCGTGACCATCGGCATGCTGCTCGACATGCGCGCGCTGGCGTCCAATTTCATCGCGGTGGCCGCGCTGTTCGCGCTGCTGCTGGTGATCAAGTTCGGCGTGATCTTCGCGCTCGCCCGGATGTTCGGCAACGAGAAGCCCACGTCGCTGCGCACCGCGCTGGCGCTCGCGCCGGCCGGCGAGTTCGGCTTCGTGCTGCTGGCGCTGGCGAAGCGGCAGCAGGCGCTGGAAGAGACCACGCTGCAGGTGGTGCTCGCCGCGTCGTTGCTGTCGATGCTGGCCGCGCCTTTCGTCATCGCGCACATGGAGCGCCTGGTGCTGCACCTCATCCAGAGCGAATGGACGCAACGCGCGGTGCAGTTGCATTCGCTCGCGGTGAAGGCGATGGCGACCAAGGGCCACGTGATCGTGTGCGGCTACGGTCGCAGCGGGCAGGCGCTGGCGCAATTCCTCGAGCGCGAGAAAGTGCCGGTGATCGCGCTCGACTCCGACCCCGAGCGCGTGCGCCAGGCGGCCGCCGCCGGGGATTCGGTGGTCTACGGCGATGCCGCGCGGCGCGAGGTGCTGATGGCCGCCGCGCTATCGCGTGCGACTGCCGTGGTGGTGAGCTTCGCCGATACTCCGAAGGCGCTGGCGATCATCGCCCATGTGCGCGAGCTGCGGCCCGAGCTGCCGGTTATCGTGCGCACGTTCGACGACAGCGACGTGAGCCGGTTGAAGGAGGCCGGCGCGGCGGAGATCGTGGCCGAGGTGGTCGAGGGCTCGCTGATGCTCGCGACGCAGACCATGATGCAGCTCGGCGTGCCGCTGAACCGCGTGCTGCGCACCCTGCGCGAGGTGCGGCAGGAGCGCTACCAGCTCATGGGCGGATTCTTCCGCGGCGCCACCGACGAGGCGCTCGCCGACAACGAGCAGCCGCGGCTGCGCACCGTCGTGGCCGCGGGCTCGGCGGCTTGCGTCGGCAAGTCCCTCGGGAGCCTGAACCTCGACATCCTCGGCGCCACCGTCACCGCCATCCGCCGCACCGGCATGCGCGAGGTCAACCCATCGCGCGAGACCATGCTCAAGGAAGGCGACGTCCTCGTGTTGCTCGGTACACAGGAAAGCCTTGCCAAGGCCGAGATGCGGCTGCTGCAGGGCTAAGTTCAAGGGGTCAGGTTACTTGGCATCCTGACCCCTTGATGCTTCCGCCGTCCGCCGTGCTCCGTCACGCCAACGGGCCGGCCCAGCTCGGCCTCCAAACGCGCGAGGAACTCGTCTGCCCCTAGCGCACGATCCATCTGCACGCTGTTTCGGATAACTTCGAGTTCCCGCAGCGAAATCGCCTGTTCGAACAGGCGAAGATAGGCCGCAGCGCGCTCTGGCGCTTCACTGCCCAATCCGCGATATGTCTCGTGGGGAGTGAGCAAGCCAGACGGGGAACCGCCCGCATTCTGTCGAAAGCTAGACCATGGCCAATCGCCGGCATGACGCACCAGGCCAGCCCGCACGGGGTTGGATTCGATGTACCGCATGCAGGTGAGGAAATAGCGGTCGGTCTCGACGAGGCTGGACTTGAACCTTCCCTCGAAGAGCGTTCCCGTCCGCGCATGACGAAGGTTGAAGAAGCGCGCGAAGCGCCTTCCGATGGACTGCATCATCGCCGAGACTTCGCCATGGCAGTGGCCCGTGACGAGCAAGTGCACATGGTTGGTCATGAGGACGTATGCGTGCACGTCACAGTCGCGCATGACGGCTGCATCGCATAGGAACTTGAGGAACACGTGACGTTCGACGTCTTGCTCCAGGATCGCGCAGCGATTGTTGCCGCGCAGGATCAGGTGCTGGGGCAAACCCGGAACGTCGATTCGGGGTAGTCGGGCCATGACGCAAATAACGCGTGAACGTCAAGCGAGACTACAAAAACCAAGGGGTCAGGTTAGCAAGAAACCTGACCCCTTGAATTTGAAGCGGAGCGGCTAGAAAGCCAGGCAGACCGTGTAGGGGCTGCTGAGCTGCACGTCGGTGGTGATGTCCGCCGCGGCCGTGCCCAAAGGTGAATTGTCCGGCACCGCGCGCATCGAACCGGCGGTGACGTTACCGTCGTCCATGGCGACATCGAGCTGCTTGGCGAACTTGCCCTGGATGCCGGCGGAGCAGATCTGGTAGGTGCCGGTGAGCCCCGCAACTTGCGCCTGGCCGGCGAGCAGGCTGCTCACCCCGAGGCGGCCGCCGACGGCGTTGGTGGGTCCGAAGCCCGCGGCGATCGTCGTGGGTCCGGCGGCGAGGTTCGCCAGCCGCACGTGTTGCCAGAACACGTTCGACTCGATGTCCGAGGTCTCGGCGGAATTCCACGCGCCTTCGATCGCGCCGTTGCCGAGCGTGCCACCGGTGCCCGGTGTACCGCCCGTGACGTGGGTCGCGACAACCTTGTCGTCCCCCGGGATCGCGCGGAATTTGTCCTGGTACGCGTAGATGTAAGTCGGGATCACGCGGAAGTCGTTGGCGAGGTTCTTCACCTTGGCGCTATTGATGAGCTCCTGGCCTTTGAGGATGCCGCCCAGCAGCAGCCCGATGATCACCAGCACGATGGCGATTTCGACGAGGGTGAAGCCTGATTGTGGCGATTTCATCTTTGTTCTCCGTAGTGGGCCTGTGGGTGCCCGCGCCGTATCATTGCAAGGGCTGTGCCAGAAAGTAGACCATTGAATTCATTACTATAATTTCACACGCAGCAAGGTTGCGAAATCCCCGCCGTCCGGAGCCCCGACAGCCGTCGTCGACATCCCGACAACGAAGCCCTTCCTAGCGTGCCCCCGCCCTTTTCTTTATCCTCGGCCGCACTCCCCTCGAATCGACGCCTTGGCATCCCCCCTCCCCGCCCCGCAGCGCGTCTCCCTCGCCGTTCGCGCAGGCCGCCGCTGGGTGGTGCTCGCCATGCTGCTGGCGCTCCACGCGGCGCTGGTCGCGGAACCGGGGGAAATCTTCCAGCGATTGTGGCTGCTGGTCCACTTCGGCCTGTTCCTGCTGTGGCAACCCTTCATCGCGGCGGAGCGCGAGCTCGACGTGGTGTCGGTGCTCCTGCTCCTCGGCGTGATCTTCGCGACGATCTATTTCGTCTCGGGATGGATGATCGTGATGTGGCAAGTGGTGCTGCTGGGCATCCTGGGTGGGCGCGTATTCACCATCCAGGCAGCCCGGCGCGGCCTGTTCTACCTCGTTGCGTTCGCGTACGTGATGGCAATGATGCTGCTGTGGGCG
>DATLEL010000184.1:0-2041 GCA_035525255.1 Usitatibacter sp. | reverse complement strand
GTCGACAGGATCATCGCGTGGTTGCCGGCGCGCGCGGCCTTGGCCGTGGCGATCTCTCCTTCCGCGTGGAACGACCTCTGGCCGCCGACCGGCGCCACGATGATCGGCGACGGATAGCGCGTGCCGAGGATGTCGACGCTCATGTCGACCTTCTCGACGTCGACCAGGCGCCGGGGCCGCAGCTGGAGCTTGAGGAAATCCGCGCGGTTCGCGCGCAGCGTGGCTTCGTCGTCGATGCCGGAGGCCATGTAGCCGAAGTGCGCCGGCGGCACGTTCTGCCGCGCCACGGGCTCGAAGTCGAACACGTTGATTGCCTCCTTCGGACTCTTGATCAGCTTGTCCGGCTCGAGCGCCGCCCAGTTCACCGGATCGGGCAGGCGGGACTTCGGCAGGAGCTGCGCCAGCCCGGGCGCGGCGACGGCGGCGAGCGGGCTCCCCGCCAGGAACTGCATGAAACGGCGACGGTTTTCCAGCGACATGGCACACCTCCCCTCGCAGGAAGTGTAGCGGTTGACAGCCGCCGCGAAAATACTTCAAGCTTCATCTATTCAGGCTTGGAGGTTCACCATGGCTGCCGCCACAGTCCCCCGCGCAGTGCCCCGGAGTGACCGCGAAACCATCGCGCGATCCGACGACCACCGCGCGCTGCGCATCTGGCTGCGCCTGCTCACCTGCACCCAGATGATGGAGCGCGTGGTGCGCTCCCGCCTGCGCGAGCGCTTCGGCACCACGCTGCCGCGCTTCGACCTGATGGCGCAGCTCGAGCGCCACCCCGAAGGCCTCAAGATGAACGAGCTCTCGCGCCTCCTGATGGTCACCGGCGGCAACGTCACGACGATCGTCGACCAGCTCGAGAAAGAAGGCCTGGTCGAGCGCCTCGCCGAGCCCGCCGACCGCCGCGCCTCCCGCATCCGCCTCACGCGCGCCGGCGACAAGACATTCGCCGAGATGGCCGGCGAGCACGAGCAATGGGTGGTGCACCTCCTCTCCGGCCTCTCGCGCCGCGAGCAGGACGACCTCCTTCGCCTCCTCGCCAAGGCGAAGGAGCACGCGGTGGAGGTGAGCGCATGATGCAGCCCAAGCATTTCGGTTGGCGCGCCGAGGGCAAGGTCGGCGTGATCACGCTGAACCGCCCGGAGCGCAAGAATCCGCTGACGTTCGAGTCCTATGCGGAGTTACGCGATTTTTTTCGTGCACTAAATTCCGAAAAAACGATAAAGGCCATCGTGCTGCGCGGCGAGGGCGGCAACTTCTGCTCAGGCGGCGACGTGCACGAGATCATCGGCCCGCTCACGAAGATGTCGATGCCGGATCTCCTGCAGTTCACGCGCATGACAGGCGACGTGGTGAAGGCGATGCGGCACTGCCCGCAACCGATCGTCGCGGCGATCGACGGCGTCTGCGCCGGGGCGGGAGCCATCCTCGCCATGGCGAGCGATCTGCGCTATGCGGCGCCGGACGCCAAGGCGGCGTTTCTTTTCGTGCGCGTGGGCCTCGCCGGCTGCGACATGGGAGCGTGCGCCATGCTGCCGCGGATCATCGGCCAGGGACGCGCCTCGGAGCTGTTCTATACCGGCCGCTCGATGAGCGCCGACGAGGGATTCGCCTGGGGGTTCTATAACCGCGTCGCCGACCCGGTGCTGCCGGCGGCGATGGAGGTGGCGCAAAGCCTCGCCGCGGGCCCGACTGCCGCGCACGCGATGACGAAGAAGATGCTGCACCAGGAATGGAATGCGGGCGTCGACGAGGCCATCGAGATGGAAGCCCAGGCGCAGGCGATCCTGATGCAGAACAAGGATTTCCGCCGGGCGTATGAGGCCTTCGTCGCCAAGAAGAAACCGGTGTTCGAGGGGGATTAAGGAAAACGCCAGTGGACCGCTTTGCTCACTACGGCTGGCCATTCTTCGACGAGCGCCACGCGAAGCTCGCGGCGCAGGCCGACGCCTGGGCACGCGAGAACCTCGCTCATGCGCACGGGGAGGATGCCGATGCGATCTGCAAGCGGCTGGTGCAGGACCTCGGCTGCGCCGGCTACCTGAAC
>DATLEL010000182.1:0-5293 GCA_035525255.1 Usitatibacter sp. | reverse complement strand
GCACAACAAGCCGGTGGCGGTCGGCAGCGGCGGCATGAACAGCCTGGTGCTGCCGCTCGACAAGGCCGAGGCGTTCCGCACCAACCTCGACGCCTACGACAAGCCGCTGGTCACCTGGACGCAGTACCAGGCGAAGCGCGGCGAGTCGATCGACGCCATCGCCAAGCGCCACGGCCTCACGGGGGCGCAGCTGCGCGCCGCGAACGACACGCTGAAGCTGGACAAGCGCGGCCGCCTGCGCGTGGCCGGCGCCGTGATCGTACCGATCAAGGGGAGTGCGGCGAGCAACATCGGGGTTGCCGCCATGCCGGCCCTTCCGGTGCCCGTCGCAAAGCAGCCCGCGCGCCTGAGCGTGTCCACGCCGACGGCATCGTCGGCAGGAACGCCCCGTGCCGCACCGAAGACCGCCGCGGCCAGCGCCAAGACCTACGTCGTACGCGCCGGCGACACCCTCTACGGCATCGCGCAGCGGTTCAATATCGCCGTCGATGCGCTGCGTGCGGCGAATCGGCTTGCCGCAAACGCGGTGATCAAACCGGGGCTGCGGCTGCAGCTTCCTTGAGTTCTTTAGCCGAAAGCACTAATGCGTTATCCGCAGATGAACGCAGATAAAGCAGATCAGGCGGCCCAGCAGCGTCGTTTATAGATACCGCCATGGACACAGTGCGGCACCAATACACGCTCTTGGGTGTTGCCCTCATTCGTTTCATCCTCGCTCATCGGCGGATTGCTTCGCTTTAACAGCGCTAGCGCTTGCCGGTGATCTCCGCGAAGAACGCGTCCGTCGACGGCTCGCGCCCGAGGAATTTGCGAACCATGACGCTTTCCTCCTCCTGCCCGCCCTGGGACAGGATGGTGTCGCGGTAACGCGCACCGGCTTTCGGATCGAGCAGCACGTCGCCGAACCCTGAAAGCATGTCGAGCGCCAGCACCTGCGACCACATGTAGCCGTAGTAGCCGGCGGCGTAACCGCTGACGAGGTGGCCGAAGTTCGCGGGCTTGTAGGTCCCGTCGAGGTGCCCCAGCGGGCTCGAGGCCTCGATCCTGGTCCACAGCGGCTCGACCGGCTGCGGCTCGAGCGAAAGCGTCATGTCGAGCGTGGCGTACTGCCACTGCCGCGCGAAGCCCATGGCACGTCCGAACTTGCGCGTGCCCTCGAGGCGCTCGATCTCCTGGCGCGTGAGCACCGGGCAATCGGCGCATACCTTGCGGAAGAGCGCCAGGGTCTCCTCGCGGCGCACCCATTCCTCGAACATCTGCGACGGCGCCTCGACGAAATCGCGCTTGGTGGAGGTGCCCGCCTGCGAAATGTAGTCGGCGGTGGAGAGCACGCCGTGCAGCACGTGGCCGAACTCGTGCATCAGCGTCTCGAGCTCCCGGTGGTTGAGCCCCTCCTTGCGGAAGTTGGTCACCAGCACCGATTGCGGCGTGCGCCCGGCGAGCTTGCTCGCGCGGCGCACGTTGGCGGCGAATGCGCCGCCGCGCTTGCCGTCGCGCGCGAAGAGATCCACGTAGATGCTGGCGAGGTACTTGCCGCTCGCGGCATCGCGCATCTCGAAGAAACGCACGTCGGGATGCCACGTGGGCGCCTTCGCCTCCTTGAAGCGCACGCCGTAGAGCGTCTCCGCCACCATCAGCGCGTAAGCGACCGAGGCGTCCGCCGGGAAGTACTTGCGCAGCTTTTCCTGGTCGACCGCGAAGCGCTCGCGCTTCAGGCGCTCGGTGTAGTACTGCGCGTCCCACCGTTCCACCTTCGTCGAGTCCGCCGCCAGCTTGAGGTCCGCGGCCTTGAGCCGGGCGAGCTCCGCCAGCTCCTGCTTCTCGATCGGCTCCACGGCACTCTTCACGTCGGCGAGGAACTTCTGCACTGCTTCCGGGTTGCCCGCCATGCGGCGCTTGAGCTGCAGGTGCGCGAAGCTGGGCAGCCCGTGCAGCGCGGCCATCTCCTGGCGCAGGCGATACGCCTCCTCGAGGAGCTTCAGGTTCTCGGCGCCGCCGCGATTCATGCTGGCCATGTAGAAGCGCTTGCGCACGGCGCCATCGGCCACGTTGTCCATTACCACGAAGTAGGTGGGATCGTCGGGCTTCAGCACGTAGTTGCCCTGCGCGTCCTTCTCGGAAGCCTTGAGGAACGCCTCGGGCGCGCCGCGCAGCTCCTCGGCGGTGAAGGTGACGCGGGACGGATCCTCGCGCACGTTGCGCTCGAAGGCCTGGCGGATTTCCTCCAGGCGCGCGGAGATCGCCTTGGCGCGCGCGCGCTTGTCCGCCGGCAGCGACACGCCGCTGTCCTCGAAGCCCTCGATCAGGTCGCGCTTCAACTTCTCCTCGCGCGCGTTGGCGGGCGTGGAGGCCACGATGCGGCGATAGGTCTTCTCGTTCTGGAAGAGCTCCGTGCTGAAGGCGTTGAATTTCTGCAGGCACGGCTCGGCCGCGGTGCGCACGGCCTTGTCGGGATGCACGCTCGACATGAGCGAAATGGGATAGATCGCGTCTTCCATCGCGATCTGCAGCGCGTTCCATTCGGCGAGGAAGCCTTCGCCGCCGGGCTTGGACTCCAGTGCGCCGACCAGGGTGCGGCCGCGCGCGAGCGTGTCATCGCAGGTCTTGGCGACCGAGGCCGCGTCGTGGACCGGCAGCATCACCGGAGCGTCCTGCGCGGCGCAAGTGACGGCGGCGGCGGCGAAAGCGCCTGCGAGGAAGCGGATATCGGTTCTCATGAGCGTTTCCCCGTGATCTCGGAAAAGAATGCGTCGTTGGAGGGCTCGCGGCCGAGGAAGCGCCGCACCAGTTTCATCTCGTCCTCCTGCCCACCCTGGGCGAGGATGGTCTCGCGGTAGCGCACGCCGGTGCGCGGGTCGAGCATGTCCTTCTTGAACGCGGAAAGCATGTCGAGCGCGATCACCTCGGACCACATGTAGCCGTAGTAGCCCGACGCGTAGTTGCTGGCGATGTGGCTGAACGACGACGGGAACGAGGTCTCGGCCACGTAGCCGAGCGGCGTCGCGCCCTCGAGGCTCTTCCACAACGCGAGCGGCGCCTGCGGCTCGGTGGAAAGCTGCATGTCGAACGCGGCATAGAGCCACTGGCGCGCGTAGCGGATGCCCTGGCCGTAGCGGCGCGCCTGGTCGAGACGGTGGATCTCGTCCGCGCTCAGCTGCGGGCATTCGGCGCACACCTGCTTGAAGAGCGCCAGGGCCTGCTCGCGCCGCGCCCACTCCTCGAACATCTGCGACGGGGCCTCGACGAAGTCCTGCTTCACGCTGGTGCCGGCGTGCGGGTTGTACTCGGCGCGCGAGAGCACGCCGTGCAGCACGTGGCCGAATTCGTGCAGCAACGTCTCCAGCTCGTTGTGGTCCAGCCCCTCGCGGTTGAAGTTGGTGACCAGCACCGAGACGGGCGTGCGCTTCGCGAGCGTGCTCACGCCGCGCACCGGGAAGGCCGCGGCGTGGTTGTACTTGCCTTCGCGCGGGAAGAGGTCGAGGTAGAAGCTCGAGATGTAGCGCCCGCTCTTCGCGTCGGACACCTCGAAGTAGCGCACGTCCTCATGCCAGGTGGGGACCTTCATCTCGCGGAATTTCACGCCATAGAGGCGCTGCGAGAGGGCGAGCGTGAAGTCGATCGCCTTCGGCGTCGGGAAGTACTTTCGCAGCTTCTCCTGGTCGATGGAGAAGCGCTCGCGCTTCACCTTCTCCTGGTAGTAGGCGACATCCCAGCGGTTGATGCGCGTGTCGGCGACGGGAGTGCCCAGGTCCTTCGACTTCTCCTGGCGCAGCTCCTCCACTTCCTTCTTCTCCAGCTCGGTCACGGCGGACTTCACGTCGCCGAGGAATTTGGCGACCGTCTCCGGGGTCTGCACCATCTTGCGGCGGAGCGCGTAGTGCGCGAAGGTCGGCAGCCCGTAGAGACCCGCCAATTCCTTCCGCAGCACGAACATCTCCTGCAGCAGGTCGAGGTTCTTCGCACCCCCCTCGTTCAGCTTGGCCACGTAGTAGCGCTTGCGGGCCGCTTCGCTGCGCGCGTTGGTCAGGAACGGCACGTAAGACGGGTACTTGAGCGTGAGGACGTAGTTGCCGTCCTTGTCACGCGTCGATTCGTGCGCCTTGAGGTACGCCTCGGACATCCCTTCCATCTCGGCCGGGGTGAGCGTGACGCGCGTCGGGTCGTCGCGCACGTTGCGGTCGTACACCTGGCGAAGCTCCTCCAGCTTGTCGAAGATCTCCTTCGCGCGCTTGCGCTTGTCGGGCGGCAGCGCGACACCGCTGTCCTCGAAGCCTTCCATCAGGTCCTTCTTCAGCTTGGCTTGGTGGGGCGTGGCGGGACTGGCCGCCTTCACGCGCTGGAAAAGCTTCTCGTTCTGGAAGAGATCGGTCGAGAGCGTGGTGTACTTCTGCAGGCAGGGCTCCGACGCGTCGCGCACCGCCTTTTCGGGATGCACGCTGCCGATGAGGTAGATCGGGTTGATCACGTCCTCGATGCCGATCTGCAGGCGGTTCCACTCGGCGAAGATGGCGCCCGCGCCGCGCTTGGCTTCCAGGGCGGCGATCTCCTTCTGGGTGCGGGCAAGGCCCTCTTCACAAGCGCGCGTGATGCCGGCCGCGTCGAAGAGCGGCGTGAATTCGGGCGCATGGGATGAAGGGAGCCTGGCGGCGGCAGGCTTCTGTGCCAGCGCGACGGGTGAAAGCAGTGCGGCGGCGAGGGCCGCGGCGATGAGGCTTCGGGACATGAGATGGATCCTCAGGTGAGCTCGGCGGCCCGCTCGATGCCTTTTGGGATCGAGGAGAGCAGCTTGCGGGTGTAGTCCTGCTTGGGGTTACGGTAGATCTCGTCGGAGTCGGCCATCTCCACGATGGCGCCGTCGTTCATCACCATCACCTGGTCGGAGATGTACTTCACCACCGCCAGGTCGTGGGAGATGAAAATGTAGGAAAGCTGGTACTCGTCCTGGAGGTCCTGCAGCAGGTTGAGCACCTGCGCCTGCACCGACACGTCGAGCGCGGAGACCGACTCGTCGCAGATCAGGACGTCGGGCTTCATGGTGAGGCAACGGGCGATCGCGATGCGCTGGCGCTGCCCGCCGGAAAACTCGTGCGGGTACTTGTAGAACGACTGCTCCGAGAGGCCGACGCGCTTCAGCAGCTGGAAGGCCATCTCGGCGCGCTCGTCCTGGTCGCGGCCGATGGAGTGGATCTTCATCGGCTCCATCAGGATCTGGCCCACGGTGAAGCGCGGGTTGAGCGACGCGTACGGGTTCTGGAAGATGATCTGGATGCGGCGGCGGTAGGCCATCATCTCG
>DATLEL010000179.1:0-2534 GCA_035525255.1 Usitatibacter sp. | reverse complement strand
GGGTTTGCCCCATGAAACGGCGCGGGCCAACGCCGCGATGGTGGCGCCGGCCTGCTCGCCGCACGCGGCAATGCCATCGACCGCGGCGAGGATGGCGGGCGAAAGCGCTGCCGCATCGTCGGTCACGAAGATGGTGTTCTCGGCGCCCTCGCTCAGGGAATCATGATGGTCCACGGCGCTCGCGGGCATGAGGTCGTGCGCTTCATCCACCACGATCCAGTGGGGACGACCGGTGCGCGCGCGCAGCTCGCGCAGCGGCACCAGCAACTTGTCGACAAAGGCCGGACGCTCCGCCTCGGGCACGGCCGCGAGGCACACCACGGTCTGCACGTCGGGCTTCTCCAGCGCGGTGAACACCTCCTCGACGGACGGGGAATTGTCGCGAGTGCCGAACACCACCGCGGACTTCAGGTCGAGGAAATCGCCGCGCGTATCGAGGATGCAGAACTGGTATCCCGCCTTGCAGAGCCGCTCGAGCAACGCGCATGCGAGCTCCTGCGTGCCGCCGGATTCTCCCGCCACCAGGATGGAGGCGCGGCGGCTGGGAAAGACCACGTCGACGCCGTTCGCATCCTTGCCGAGGCAAAGGGCACGGCGGCGGCGCTTGGGCGGCAGCTCGGCCAAATCCGATTGCAGCAAGCCCTCGATGATCTCGAGGATGCCGTCGCCATGGGTGGCACGCGTCACGCGGTCGGCCGCGTCCCTGAGGGTCTGGATCGCGTTGGCCGTGGCCACCGAATATTCCGCGAGCTCCAGCAACGCGTGGTCGTTCTCGCCGTCACCGGCCGCTACCACGTTGCGCGCGGAGAGGCCCAGCTCGGCCAGCGCGTGCCTGAGCCCGCTCGCCTTGTTGCACCCGGGCGGCAGCACCATCACGGCGCCCTTGTTGAAGATCACCTGCAGCTCGAGGCCCTGGTCGGCGATGCATTCGAGCACCACGCGCTCGTGCGGGCGCACCGTCGCAACGATGGTGTGCCCCACCGACAGCGGGATTCCGCTCGCCCTCAGCGCCTCGACGAAGGCGGGGGGCGGCGGCTCTCCCAGCTCGCGGCGCTCGCCGCTCTCCGGGTAGTACATGAGCGCGCCGTTCTCGGCGACCACGCGATCGAAGATGCCGATCTCGGGGAGGATGCCGAGGAGCTCGTCCAGCTCGCGCCCCGTGACCAGCAGCACCTTGCGCCCCGAAGCCTTGAGCCGCCGCAGCCCATCCAGGACGTGCGGCGGCACGCCGCCGTCGTGGGCGATGGTGCCGTCGTAGTCGAGCGCGATCGCGGTATAGCGCATGGAACGGATCACCTTGGCGAAGTGTCTGTCACCCGAGATCACGACGGGCAATCGACTTGAAGCAGAAGAAGAAAAAGGGCGGTTCGAAACGTGCCTACATCGGCATCGACGTCGGCGGCACCAAGAGCCTGTACGCGCTCTTCGACAGCAACTTTGAAATCCTTGCCGAGGAAAAGTTGCGCACCCACCCGGAGAAGGGCGGCGTGCGTACTTTCTCGAAGGCGATGTCGGGAGCGGTCGCGAAGCTCCTGCGCGAGGCCCGCAAGCGCGGCCTCAAGCTGAAGTACGTGGGCGTCGGCTGCGCCGGCGACATCGATCTCAAGCGCGGCGTCATCCGCGATTCGCCCAACCTCACGTTCCTCAACGGCTACCCGATGCGCGCAAAGCTGGAGCGCCTTACCAAGGCGAAGGTATTCGTGGGCCACGACGTGCAGGCGGCGCTGTATGGCGAGCTGAAGCGCGGCTGCGCGCGCAAGGGCTGCGACGTGATCGGCGTCTGGCTCGGCACCGGCGTCGGCGGCGCGCTGGTCATGCGCGGCAAGCTGCACCTCGGCGTGACCGGCCAGGCGGGCGACCTCGGCAACTATTTGCTGCACGCGGTCGATGTCTCGCAGGAGCTGCCGCGCAAGGAGGTGCTCGACAACGTGGCGAGCCGCACCGCCATCGCCGGCGACGCGGCCGCGCTGGCTGCGAAGCACAACGCGCCCAAGCTCGAGAAAGCCACGGGCACGGACGTGCGCGACATCAAGGCCGGAGCGCTCGCCGAATCGATCCGCGGCGGCGACAAGGCGATCGAGAAGCTGGTGCGCAGCCGCGCGAGCGTCGTCGGCGCGGCGCTATCCAACCTCGTCGATTTCCTCAATCCCGACACCATCGTCCTCGGCGGCGGGTTGGTGGAAGCGATGCCGAACATCATGCAGCGCGAGATCGGGAAAGCGATCGAAGCCCACGCCTCCCCCAAGGCAGCGAAGGCGGTCAAGGTGAAGATCTCCAAGCTGCTCGGGCACGCCGGCACCGTGGGCGCCGCATGCCTCGCCGCGGACATGTTCTCCGCAGACCCGCCGATCAACCTCAAGTCTCTTTGAGGGTCGTCAACCGACCTGTCCCAATGTCGTTTTTGTCGTACGCAGTCGCACTTCGCGACTGTCGAACAACCGACAACCAGGGAGACTCCCCATGCAACTCGAATCCGCATTGCCCATCGTCCGCGCGCTCGCCGATGGCGTGAACCCCGTCACCGGCGAAGCCTA
>DATLEL010000177.1:0-8931 GCA_035525255.1 Usitatibacter sp. | reverse complement strand
CCGCTCGTAAGCGGGCATTCGCGTGCGCACGCGGATGCCGAGCGCCAATTCGCCGCGTTCGTGGGCCAGCCGCGTGCGTTGCTCTTCGGCAGCGGCTACGCCGCCAACCTCGGCATCCTCGCGGCGCTCTGCGACCGCGAGGCGGAGATCTTCGGCGACCGCCTCGATCACGCCTGCCTCATCGACGGCGCGCTGCTGTCCCGCGCCACGCTTACGCGTTATGCCCATGGAGACGCGGCTGCGCTGGAGGAACGCTTATCCGCTTCGAAGGCGGCGACCAAGGTCGTCGCGACCGACGCGGTCTTCAGCATGGATGGCGATGTCGCACCGCTCGCCGCGCTTCTGGCCGCGTGCGGACGCCACGACGCGTGGCTGCTGGTCGACGACGCGCACGGCATCGGCGTGCTGGGCGGCGGACGCGGCACGCTCCACCAGCTGGGGCTCGCGTCGGAGCGCATCGTCTACATGGCCACGCTGGGCAAGGCCCTCGGTGGCTACGGCGCTTTCGCCTGCGGCGGGTCCACGGTGGTCGAGTGGCTGCTGCAGCGCGCGCGCACCTACATGTTCTCCACCGCGCTGCCTCCCGCCTGCGGCGCGGTCGCGTCGGCGGCGATCGGGGTGCTCGAAGGCGCTGGCTCGCCCGTGCCCCGCCTGCACGAGCGCATCGCGCAGTTCCGGGGCGCCTGCACGCGTCGCGGCATCCCGTTGGGAAATTCCGTGACCACGATCCAGCCGCTGGTGGTGGGCGAAGCCGCGGCGGCGCTCGCGCTTTCGCAACGCCTGCTGGAGCGCGGGCTGCTGGTGCCCGCGATCCGGCCGCCAACGGTCCCGGCCAACACCTCGCGATTGCGGATCTCGATCAGCGCCGCCCATTCGGCCGCGGACATCGAGGCGCTCGCGGCGGCCCTCGAGACGGCGTGAAGCTGCATGTCGAAAGCCACGGACACGGCCGCGACCTGGTGCTGCTCCATGGATGGGCGATGCACGGCGGCGTGTGGGCGGAGGTCGTGCCCCTGCTGCAGCAGCGATACCGGCTGCATGCCATCGACCTTCCCGGGCACGGCGCCTCGGCCGCGGCCCTTCCTGCGGGCTTCGACGAAGCGGTGGCATGGGTGGCGCGCCACGTGCCCGATGGCGCCATCGTATGCGGCTGGTCGCTGGGCGGACTTTTCGCGCAGCGCCTCGCGCGGACTGGGCGGCGGATCACGGGCGTAGTGCTGGTCTCGACCTCGCCCTGCTTCGTGCAGCGCGCCGATTGGCATGACGCCATGAGCCCGGCGACGCTCGCCGCGTTCTCCCGCGGGCTCGACCACGATCGAGAGCGCACATTGCGCAACTTCGTGCAGCTCAATGCGTTGCATGGTGCACGCGGACGCGGTGCGGTGCGCGCGTTCACGAGCCGCCTCCTCGACCACGGAGCGCCGAGCGTAGCCGCGCTGCACGCGACGCTGCGCTGGCTGCAGGAGACCGACCTGCGCGCCGATGCGGCCACGATCGATCAGCCGGCCCTGGTGATTCACGGGGCGCGCGACGCTCTCGCCCCCATCGGCGCCGGCCGCTGGCTCGCGCGCGAAATTCCCGGCGCGCGCCTGGTCGAGCTGGCCGACGCGGCGCACCTGCCGTTTTTCACCCATCGCGAGGCGTTCGCCCACGCCCTGGAGTCGTTCATTGCCTGAGACGCGCTTTCCCGAAAAGCGCGCGGTGCGCCGGTCCTTCGAGCGCGCGGCCGCGACCTACGATCATCACAACGTCCTGCAATGCGAGATCGGGTTGCGCCTCCTGAAGCACCTCGATCCCATCCGCCTCGATCCGAAGACCCTCGTCGACGTGGGCTGCGGCACCGGGCTTTTCTTCGACGAGCTCCGCAAGCGCTTCCCCGGCCGCGACATGGTCGGCGTCGACATCGCGCTGCCGATGCTCATGCGCGCTCGCAGTCGCACGCCGTGGTGGCGCAAGGTAGCGCGTGCCGGCGCGCCGCAGCTCATCGCGGCCGACGCGGAGCGCCTGCCGCTCGCCACCGCCTGCTGCGACTTCGTCTTCTCAAACCTCGCCTTGCAGTGGTGCCGCCCAGAGGCGGTGTTCGCCGAGGCCGCGCGCATCCTGCGCCCCGGCGGACTCTTCCTGTTCTCCTCGTTCGGGCCGGATACCCTGAAAGAGCTGCGCGCCTCGTTCGCGGCCGTAGATGGCTACGATCACGTCAATACCTTCGTCGACATGCACGACCTCGGCGATGCATTGGTGCACGCGGGGCTGGCAGATCCGGTGATGGAGATGGAGATGATCACGCTCGAGTACGCTTGCGTGGAGGCCATCGCGCGTGACCTGAAGGCGATCGGGGCCCGCAACGCGCTCCCGGGACGCCCGCGCGGCCTCTCGGGGCGCGAGCGCTGGCGCGGCGTCATCGCCGGCTACGAAAAGCACCGGCGCGATGGCATCCTGCCGGCATCGTATGAAGTGATCTACGGCCATGCATGGAAGACCGCGCCGAAGCGGCTCGCCGACGGCCGCCAGGTGATCGATTTCCAGCGGGAGGCGCGATGAAGGGCGTGTTCGTCACCGGCACCGATACCGGCGTGGGCAAGACGCTCGCCGCCTGCGCGCTCATCCATGCGCTGGCCTCGCGCGGGCTCGCCGTCGTCCCGATGAAACCCGTCGCCGCCGGCGCCGCCCAGGTGGCGGGGCGCTGGGTGAACGAGGACACGCAGGCGCTCATGGAAGCCGCCGGGCTCGACGTGGAGCGCGCCGGCATCGTGACGCCGGTGCTGCTGCGCGAGCCCATGGCGCCGCACATCGCGGCCGAGCGCGAAGGGCGCGTCATCACGCTGGAGCCGATCCTCGATGCCTTCCGCCGGCTGCAATCCATCGGCGGCTTCATGGTGGTGGAGGGCGTGGGCGGATTCCGCGTGCCGCTTTCCGATCGTGTCGACAGCGTGGCGCTCGCCAGCGCGCTGGGGCTTCCGGTCGTGCTGGTGGTCGGCATGCGGCTCGGCTGCCTCAACCATGCGCTGCTCACCACGCAGGCCATCGAGGCCGCCGGCCTGCCGCTCGCCGGATGGATCGCGAACCACGTCGACCCGCAGATGGCCGCGCAGGAGGAAAACGTGGCGGCGCTCGAGGCGCGCATCGAAGCGCCGATGCTGGGACGGATCCCGTTCTCCCCCGGGGCTTCGGTCGCGGCGACGGCGCGCTATCTCGAAACGGGCGCGCTGGGCTGAGGCGAAGTCAGGCGAACGCCGCGGACAGCAGCGCGACACCATGCGCGCCGCGGTGGCGCGCCTCGGCGAGGTCGGCCCGCGTGAGACCGCCGACGGCATACACCGGCATCGGCTGGCCGTGAATGAGCGATTGGAACGCATCCCATCCCAGCGGCTTCACGTCCGGGTGCGACGCCGTAGGCGCCACCGAGCCCACCACGACGTAGTCGAGACCGATCTTGCCGGCATGGGCGAGCTCCTCGGAGAAATGGCACGAGGCGCCGACGAGCGAGCCCGCCGGCCGCTCCCGCGCCGCCATCAACGCGCGCGCGGTGAGGTGCACGCCGCCGCATTGGGGAAAAGTGCCGCTGTCGCTGTTCACCACGACGCGGGAGCCCATCGGCTCCACCCGCGCGAGCGTGCGCGACAACAGGTGTTGCAGCTTCAAGTGCTCCATTTGCTTCTCGCGCAGCTGCACCAGCACGCGCTCGCTCGCCAAGCGCTGCTCCAGGCGATGGACCCATTCGTCGATGCCCATGCGGGCCGCGTCCGAGATCACCATCACGCCGGGCAGCGCGAGCGCTGCCAGCACGGGCGCGTTGGCGGGCAGCATTGGAGACACGTCCGGCGACCCGACACGCTGCCAGCGGATCGCCTGGTCCTCGAGCGGCCGCGGCTCGCCGTCCCAGCGCGTCACGCGGAAGAAATGCAGGCGCACCGTGGCGTGGGTGTAGGCGTAGACGCGCGTGATCCAGGCCGTGGCCTCGCGAACCTCGATGCCGAGCTCCTCGCGCAGCTCGCGGGTGAGGGCCGCGCGCGCGTCCTCGCCGGGCTCGATCTTGCCGCCGGGAAATTCCCAGTAGCCGGGATAGGGCTTGCCGGCGGGGCGCTGGGCGAGGAGGAATTCGCCCGGGCGCTCGATTACCGCGGCGGCAACCTCGGTTATCGCAGCCAATAAAGTACCTGGTACTTTTTCACTTCTTCTTCCGGCCGACCCGGTCGCGGGCGAATTGCCAGGCGACGCGTCCGCTGCGGAAGCCGCGCTGGAGCGACCACAGCAGCGCCGCCTTGCGCGATTCGTCGTTCGCGCGGCCGCCGAGCGTATTCACCCAGTGGTCGGCGATGTCGAGGTACTGGTCCTGGTCGAACGGGTAGAACGACAGCCACAGGCCGAAGCGCTCGGATAGCGAGATCTTTTCCTCCGTCGTCTCGCCCGGATGGATCTCGCCGTCCACGTGCTTCGCCTCGAGGTTCTCGTCCATGAACTCGGGCATCAGGTGGCGGCGATTGGAGGTGGCATAGATGAGCACGTTCTCCGCCGAGCCGGCGATCGAGCCGTCCAGCGCCACCTTGAGCGATTTGTAGCCGGCATCGGACGCCTCGAACGAAAGATCGTCGCAGAAGACGATGAAGCGCTCGCGCCGCGCGCCTACCAGGTCGACGATGTCGGGGAGATCCACGAGGTCGCGCTTGTCGACCTCGATCAGCCGCAGCCCTTTCGAGCCGAATTCGTTCAGCGCCGCCTTCACCAGCGAGCTCTTGCCGGTGCCACGCGCGCCGGTGAGCAGCACGTTGTTGGCCGGGCGCCCGGCCACGAATTGCGCGGTGTTCTCGCGCAGCCGGCGCTTCTGCTCGTCGATGTCCTTCAGGTCCGCGAAGCGCATCGCATGGGGATGTTTCACCGCCTCGAGGTAACCGCCGCGGGCATTCTTGCGCCAGCGGAATGCGTGGGCCGCCTTCCAATCGGGCTCGCGCGTCGCCGGCGGCAGCACGCGCTCCAGGCGTTCGAGCAGCAGGTCGAGGCGTTCCAGGACCGGCTTCCAGTCGGTGGTCATTTGAGCGTGAACACCAGAAGCCAGTAGTAGGTGAGCGATTCGAGGTGCGCTTCGCGTGCCACCGGCCGCACCGCCTCGGTCAGCTCGAGCGCCGAGGGGAAATTCTTCAGCACTTCGTGCTGCTCGCCATTGGCGAGGGTGCGCATCTGGTACGTGTTGCCCTCGGCGTCGCGCCGCGAGATCGGCGTCGAGCTCCCCTCGGCATAGCTGTTGTCGAGGATCGCGACGACGGCTCCGGGCTTCAGCCTGAGCGAAAGCTCCTTCACGAAGAGCGCCAACTCGCTCTTCTTCACGTGCGACCACCAGAAGCCGGCGAACGCTGCGTCGCAATCCGTTGGCACGCCCTGCAGCGTGACGGCGTCGGCCTTGAAGAACGTGGCCCGCCCGGCGGCGATGGGCTTGTCGCGCGCGATTTCCAGCACCGCATCGTTGATATCGCATGCCTGCACGTGCTTTGCGGTGCGGGCGAGGAATTGCGTCCAGTAGCCGGTGCCGCACGCCACCTCCAGCACCGTGCGCCCGGCGAAAATCCTGGGGATGCGCTCGCGCAGCCACGCGAGCTCGCCCTGGCGCTCCGGCTTGTCGTAGATGCGTTCGTACTCGCTCGCCCGCTTGGCGTAGTACTCCCGCATGCTCAGCTGCGGTAGTCGGCGTTGATCTTCACGTAGTCGTACGAGAAATCGCACGTCCAGACGGTGGCGCTCTCGATGCCGCGGCCGAGCGTGATGCGCATGGTGATCTCGGCATCCTGCATGACCGCCTTGCCCTGGTCCTCCGTGTAGCTGGGGGCACGTCCGCCGTTCTCGACGACCTGCACGTCGCCCAGCCAGAGGCTCACCTTGGAGGCGTCGAGGTTCGCGACACCCGCGTTGCCGATGGCCGCGAGGATGCGCCCCAGGTTCGGGTCGGAGGCGAAGAACGCCGTCTTCACGAGCGGCGAGTTGGCGATGCGCTTGGCGATCGCGAAGCCTTCGGGCTTCGTCGCGGCCTCGTCCACGCGGATCGTCATGAACTTGGTGGCACCCTCGCCGTCGCGCACGATGGATTGCGCCAGGTCCCGGCACACGTCGGTGACGGCCCGCGCGATCGCGGCGAGGTCGCCGTGATGCTCGTCGACCTCCTCGGCGCCCACCTGGCCGGTCGCGAACAGCACGCAGGAATCGTTGGTCGAGGTATCGCCGTCGACCGTGATGCAGTTGAACGATCGGCTCACGGCCTGCATCAGCACCGCCTGTGCCGCCTTCTGGCTCAGCCGCGCATCGGTGCCGATGAAGGCGAGCAGCGTGGCCATATCGGGGCAGATCATGCCGACACCCTTGGCGATGCCGGTTACGGTCACCTCGCCCTGGCTGGTGTGCAGCCGGCGCGTCGCACCCTTGGGAACGGTGTCCGTGGTCATGATGGCGCGCGCGGCGTCGAGCCAGCCATCCTCTCGCAGGCTGGCACGGGCCGCGGGCACGGCGTCCATCATGCGGTTCACCGGAAGACGGACGCCGATCACGCCGGTGGAGAACGGCAGCACCTGGTCGGGGCGCAAGCCCAGGTGCAGCGCCACCGCCACCATGCTCGAGCGCCCGTCTTCCATGCCAGCGGCACCGGTCGCGGCGTTGGCATTGCCAGAGTTTATGAGCAGGGCGCGGATCTGGACGTCGGAGGAGAGCGCCTGCCGGCACAGCAACACTGGCGCGGCGCAGAAGGCATTGCGGGTGAAGACGCCGGCCACGCGAGTACCGCGCGCCAGCTCGATCAGCACCAGATCCTTGCGGCCGGGCTTCTTGATCGCAGCCTCGGCGGCCCCAAGCCGGACGCCTTTGACGGGATGGAGAACTTCGGGCGCTGTCAGGTTGACGGCCATGCGGCCGACATTATTCCAGCTTGCCGTGGCACTGTTTGAATTTCTTGCCGGATCCGCACCAGCACGGGTCGTTGCGGCCAAGCTTGGGACCTTGCCGCACGACCGTCTCCGGTTTCTCGATCGGTCGGCGACCGGTCTCCACTGGGCGGCCGCTGCTCGCGGGCGGTGCTTCAACCTCGGCCTCGCCGCCGGCCGCGGTAGCGCTCGCCTCTGCATGCTGCATCTGCATGCGCTTTTCCATCGCCGCCGCCTGCTTGCGCCGCTGATCCTCGACCTTCTGCACCTCGGCTTCGGTCTGGATCTGCACCTTGGCGAGGATCGACACGACCTCGTGCTTGAAGCGGGCCAGCATGTCGTTGAACATGTTGAACGCTTCGCGCTTGTACTCCTGCTTGGGGTCTTTCTGCGCGTAGCCGCACAGGTGGATGCCTTGCCGCAGGTAGTCCATGGCCGCGAGGTGCTCGCGCCAGAACTGATCCATCACCTGCAGCACGATCGCTTTCTCGAAGTGCTCGAGCACGGCCGCGCCTACGCGCTCCTTCTTCTCCGTATAGGACTGCTCCAGCTTCTCCTTGATGCGCGCCCGCAGGCCCTTCTCGTCCAGATCCTTGTCGTCGTCGAGCCATTGCTTGATGGGCAGCGGCAACTGGAAGTCGCGCTTGAGCGCTTCTTCCAGGCCCGGCGCGTCCCACAGCGACTCCACCGATTGCGGCGGGATGTGCGCGTCGATCACCGCGTTGACCACGTCGCCGCGGATGTCCTCGATGAGCGGCGTGACCTTCTCGGCGCCCATGATCTCGTCGCGCAGCTCGTAGATGACCTTGCGCTGGTCGTTGGCGACGTTGTCGTAGTCGAGCAGATGCTTGCGGATGTCGAAGTTGTGCGCCTCGACCTTGCGCTGCGCAGTCTCGATTGCACGGGTCACCCAGCGATGCTCGATCGCCTCGCCTTCCTCCATGCCCAGGCCCTGCAGCATCGAGCGCATGCGTGGCGGCGTGAAGATGCGCATCAGGGTGTCGTCGAGCGACAGGTAGAAGCGCGACGCGCCTGCGTCGCCCTGGCGCCCGGAGCGGCCGCGCAGCTGGTTGTCGATGCGGCGTGACTCGTGCCGCTCGGAGCCGATGACGTAAAGCCCGCCCGACGCGACCACCGCGTCATGACGCTTCTGCCATTCAGCCCGCGCCTGATCGCGCGCGCCGTTGTCCTCCGCAGGCAGCTTCGCCAGCTCCGCCTCCAGCGAGCCACCCAGTACGATGTCGGTGCCGCGGCCGGCCATGTTGGTGGCGATGGTGATGGCCCCTGGCATGCCGGCGTTGGCGATGATCTGCGCTTCGCGCTCGTGGTTCTTTGCGTTCAGGACCTCGTGCGCCAGCTTGTCCTTCTGCAGCAGCGCCGACAGCAGCTCGGATGTTTCGATCGACGCGGTGCCTACCAGCAACGGCTGCGCCTTCGCGTGCGCCACCTTGATCTCGTCGATGACGGACTTGAATTTGTCTTTGGCGTTCAGATACACCAGGTCGCCCTGGTCCTTGCGCACCATGGGCATGTTCGGAGGGATCACGACGACTTCCAGGTTGTAGATGCTCTGGAACTCGTATGCCTCGGTGTCGGCGGTGCCGGTCATGCCGGCGAGCTTCTTGTAGAGACGGAAATAGTTCTGGAAGGTGATCGACGCGAGCGTCTGATTCTCCTGCTGGATGCGCATTTCCAGCGAACCGCCGAGCTTGATGTCGGTGCCGCGGCCGGCCATGTTGGTGGCGATGGTGATCGCGCCGGGAACGCCGGCTTCGGCAACGATGTAGGCTTCCTGTTCGTGGAAGCGCGCGTTCAGCACCGCGAACAGCTTGGCCGGCTTGTTGTTGCGCGCGGCCGAATAGAGCTTCTCCAGCCCCTTCGAGTCGGCGAAGTCGATCTGCTTGTAGCCGTTCTTGCGCAGGTATTCGGCGAGCGTTTCCGACTTCTCGATCGATGCGGTGCCGACCAGCACCGGCTGCAAACGCGAATTGGTGCGCTCGATCTCGGCGAGGATCGCCGCGTACTTCTCCTG
>DATLEL010000174.1:0-15462 GCA_035525255.1 Usitatibacter sp. | reverse complement strand
GCAGGAGCTGGTGGACGAGATGGTGCTGGTGGACACCGACGAGATCTGCGCGGCCATCAAGGACATCTTCGAGGACACGCGCGCGGTGGTGGAGCCCGCCGGCGCGCTTTCGCTCGCCGGGGCGAAGCGCTGGATCGAGCGACGCCGAGTGCGCGACCGCACTTTCGTCACCATCGCGTGCGGCGCCAACATGAACTTCGACCGCTTGCGCTTCGTGGCCGAGCGCGCCGAGCTGGGCGAGCATCGCGAAGCGGTCCTCGCGGTGACCATCCCCGAGCGGCCCGGCAGCTTCCGCGCGCTGTGCGAGCTGCTCGGCAAGCGTAGCGTGACCGAGTTCAACTACCGCTACGCGCCGGGGCAGGAGGCGCACGTGTTCCTCGGGGTCGCCGTCGCCGGGCGCGACGAGACCGCGAAGATCACGGCGCTCCTCGCGCGAAACCGGATGAAAGCCGTCGACCTCTCCGACAACGAGCTCGCCAAGCTGCACGTGCGCCACCTCGTCGGCGGCCGCACCGACTCGCGCGACGAGATGCTCTACCGCTTCGAGTTTCCCGAGCGCCCCGGCGCGCTGATGAATTTCCTCGAGCGCATGGGCTCGGGCTGGAACATCACGCTCTTCCACTACCGCAACCAGGGCGCCGACGTCGGCCGCGTCCTGGTCGGCCTGCAGGTTCCGGAAAAGGGGCGCGGCGCCTTCCGCCGCTTCCTGAAGGACCTGGGCTACGAGTACGCGGACGAGTCGCGCAATCCTGCATACCGCTTCTTCCTGCGCTAGCCGCGCGGCGCGCCCGCCATGTTGAGGGGCGCATGGAAGCGTGTGCGCGGTTTCTTCGCGCGCCTCTTCGGCCGCGCGCCGCCGGCGCCCGGCCGCTTCGAGCGGGGCAGCAAGTTCGCGCTGGCGGGCCGCCTCGCCGCGGCACCGTGGATCTGGCCCGCACGCGAATACCTCGTGTACGTGCCGCGCGGCCACGGTCGATGGCGGCGTTATCCCCTGGTGGTGATGATCCACGGCTGCAAGCAGACGCCCGAGGAATTCGCGGCCGCCACGCGCATCGCGGCGCTCGCCGACGAGCAGGGCTGGCTGCTGCTGCTGCCGCGACAGGAGAAGAAGGCCAATCCGTGGTCGTGCTGGAACTGGTTCGACATCGCCACCGGCGAGGGGCGCGGCGAGGCGGCGATCGTGGCGGCACAGGTGCGCGCGGTGCGCCGGCACTATCGCGTGCATCCGCGACGCGTGTTCCTGGCGGGATTCTCGGCGGGCGGTGGCCTCGCGGCCGCGCTCGGCGTGCGCCATCCACAGCTCTTCGCGGGAGTGTTCATCCACTCGGGGCTGCCGTGTGCCTCGGCGGCCGGGCCTTCGGCTGCAACGAAGGTGATGAAAAACGGCGCGAAGGACGATCCCGCGCGCGTCGGAATCGCGGCCCGGTCGATGGCGGGCGATGTCGCGCTGCCGTTGGTCGTGCTACACGGCGGGCGTGACGACGTCGTGGCGCCCATCAACGCGACGCAGCTCGTGAGGCAGTTCCTTGCCTTGAACGGCCTCGATCCCGCGTCTGAGCCTGAGGTGAAGCGCAGTGACGCGGGCGCGGGGCGTGTCGTGGAGACCTCCGACTATCGCGCCGCGGGCCGCATCGCCGTGCGCCTGGTGAGCGTCCCGCAGCTCGGCCACGCCTGGAGCGGCGGCGACGAATCCCATCCGTACAACGACGCGCGTCCCCCGGATGCGGCGCGGCTGATCGCGGAGATGGTCGAGGGCCGCTGAAAGAAAAGGGCCGCCCGCGGGCGGCCCTCCTAGGGCGCAGTCGTCTGGCCTAGAGCTGAATCACGCGAATGACCTCATGGCCCTGAGCCGCCAGCGTCTTTCGAATCTCTTCAGTCATCGCATAGCGCGCAGCGTACGCTTCTTCAAGCCCGCTTGTACGTTGCGTGCGAGCAACGGGCTCAGCGTATTGACTTGGAATCGTCGGCCGTCCAGTCACACTTACGTGATAGTACCCGGCTCCGCCCGTAATTCTGCATTCCAGCACGTACTGGGCGATGGGTCCGCGTTCGCTCGGTGCCATAGGCGGCATTATCGCAGGCTTTTTACCGCAGGACCCGGCGGTGTGCCCCAGGTGGCGCCCTAAAAGCGGTTAGGGCGGAACGGCGTCGAAGTACGCTTGACCATTGCAACGGCCACGGAGGCTTAGTTCGCGGTGGGTCGGTCCTGAATCAGAATCCCGCTCCGACCTACGCGCGAATCATCGACCGCGATGCCAGTGTTTTCGAGTTTCACGCCGCCGAGCTCTCGAATGGCTTTGTCGGTCGCGTAATCCCTCGCTTCGAGAAGGGTCTTGCTGAGGGGGTCGAGGTACTTGAACCGGTAAACGGTGATTAGCGCCATGCCGGCAGTTTAGGGCCCGTGCCCGGGTCCGGTTTCCAGCCTTTTAGCGGTGCCGGGAATGACTAGCGGTGGTTCATTCTGAAACGCGTCGGAAAAGTCCGCGTTTCCTGAACGGCCTGCGCGCTGCAAGCCACTGAAGAGATGGTGCTGTTGAGAGGAGTCGAACCTCCGACCTACTGATTACGAATCAGTTGCTCTACCAACTGAGCTACAACAGCATGGCGACCGGAAATTATACAGGCTCCGGCGGGCCAAAGAAAAAGGCCGGGAATCGCTTCCCGGCCTCGTGAGAGTGACGCGGCGGCTTACTTGTCGCCGTGCTTGTACCAGTAGACCCGCGAGCGGATCTGCTTGATCGGCACCGGCGGCTCCTGCGCGCCGATGGGCGAGCCGGTGCCGGTGTCGAGGTTGATGCCGCCGATCAGCACGCTGATGGGCTTGTCGCTGCCGTCGGGCTGCCGCACCGGCACCGTGCCCACCACCGGCGAGGGCGGGAGGCCGCCGCCGGTGAAGATGCCGGAACGGCTGCCGCCGCAGAGCTGGCCCGTGCCGATCACGCCGGACGCGTTGAGCAGGTTGACGGCGTAGCCGCGCGCTTCTCCCAGGTTGGTGGCGCAGGAGTTGTCTGCGGTCGATATCGGGCGGTTGGTGCTGAAGAACACCGTGCCGCCGAAGATCACCGACGAGGTCACCGTCTGTTCGCCGGTGCCGGCCTTCAGGTCCATGAACCAGCCCGACTTGCTCGTATCGAATTGGTCCGAGCAGCCGGTGTCGTTGCTGTTGTTGGTCATGTTCGAGCCGTCCAGGTCCACGGGGAGGCCGGTCGTCTGGAACTTGTCCGTGAACATGTAGAAGCGGTTCTGGATCGGCGTCACGTACGGATAGTTCTTGATGAGCGGGCGCTCGCGGTCGCCGGAGCCGAACGACAGGTAGGTGATCGGTCCCGTGGACAGCGCCGCCGGACCGAACAGGAACTTGCGGTTGCCGGTCGTGGTCTGCGCGATCTTGGTGATGGTCCACGCGCCGGAGGTGCGCGAGGTCAGCGTGACCGGGTCGACGAAGTCGATGCGGTACAGGTTGCCGCGCGTATCCACGACGTAGCCGTGGTCCACCTTGCCGTCGAAATCGCGGTCGATGAGCGTCACGTCCGAAGGGACGCTTCCTTCGGTATCGAAGGAGGCGATGACGACGCCGGTGTCGGCATTGAGCACGTAGACCTTGTGGCCTTTCGAAATGGTGGTGCACGCGGTGACGGCGACATCCGCGTCCTCGCAAAGGTCGTAGCCGCCTCCCACGATCAGCACCGGGTCGGTCCCGCTCGCATAGCCGCGGATGAACGCCGCGTTGGGCACCGACCAGGTGAGGCCGATGTCGCTCATGCTCGCGGTGCAGCCGCTGTCGCCGACGATGTCGGGGCATCCCTTGGCCCACTTGAAGGTGGGATCGCCCGTGCGGCTGATGTCGAACGCGTAGATCATCCGGCCGCCGCGGCGCATGGTCGGGAAGACCCAGACCCTGCTGCTGTCGGCGTTCTGGTAGAGACCGGCGGAGCCGTCGAAGAAGTAGTCCTTCGGCAGCGTCCCGGTCGTGCCCGGGTAGGCGATCGACGGCGCGTTGTCGTACAGGCGCTTCAGCTTGGAATGGTGCTCCGGGGCGATGAACGACCAGAGCTCCTTGCCGTCGCTGCCGCGCATGGCGTGGAAGGCGCCGTCATTCGAGCCGTAGTAGACCTCCACGCCGCGGGTGCCGCCGAAGTTGACCGGCAGCGGGCGCGAGTGGGCGATGTCGCCGTGGATGGTCGGACGCGTCTCCGCGGAGTTGGCGTTGTTGTTCTCGTCCAGCCAGTCCGTGCCCTTGGTGTACTCGACGATGGTCTGGTTCGCCGCCGCGGTGGCCGCCCCGGTGCGGCTGGGCGTCACGCTGGTGGTGTTGAACGGGGTGAGGCCGACGCAGGGCGCGGCGTCGCAGGTCAACATGGTGCGGTTCACCGCCCAGGTCGGGGCGCCGGGGGCGTTGCCGCGGCGCAGGACCTCGGCGGCGCCGCCCTTCTCCACCACGCCGCCATCGGGCAGGTCGTTGAAGGAGTTGTTCGGCTTCGAGGTGCAGCGGCCCGCGCTGATGGGCGAGAACTCCCAGTAGTGGGTGAGGGGCGTGGCCGGCGGGCCTGCGCTCGCCGGGATGTCGCTGTCCGTAGTGTAGAAGCTCTGCGCGCACGCCTGCACGAAGCCGGTGGTGGCGGCGATGGCTTCCTGGTCGAGCGAGTCCGCGAGGCGCGCGTCGCCGCTGAAGAGCGCCACCTTGTAGTGCTTGAGGTTGCCGTACCACCGCGGGCGGCCCTTGTTGTCCGGGCGGAACATGCCGATGAACACCTGGTTCTCGTTCTGCGAACGGTTGGTGGCGTTGATGGGCAGGGAGGCCGAGGCGAACACGGTGTTGACCGCCTGGATCTCGGAGAGGATGTCGCGCAGGGCGTCGAGGATCGAGTTCTCGTCCTTCGCCTGGAAGTAACGCCCGCCGCCGTACTTGGCCATGGAGTAGAGCAGCGCGCTCTCGTTGGCGTCCTGGGCGTCCTTGAAGACGTCGATGGTGTAGGTCTGGACCGTCTGCTGGCCGGCGACGCCGTTCACGTCGGTGGAGTTCAGGTACTTGGCCCACTCGTCGGCGTAGTTGACGGCGTTGCTGGCGGGCGTGTCGAAGAGGCCCGTCGGGGTCACGACGTTCACGTTCTTCAGGCCGAACATCGCCTGCCCGACGAGGCACGAGTCGGTGGCGGTCATGGTCTGGTTCACCCGGCACGTGCTGTTGGCGGTGACGGTCATGCCGGTGAACCTGGTGCCGGAACAGCCGATGCCCTTCATCGCCAGGCCCGACTTCTTGATGTCGGAGAAGCTGAGGGTCTGGTCCTTCTTGTTGCCGCCGGCGCAGCCGGTGCCGCCGGTGCAGCTCACGTACGTGTCGTGGCCCGGGAAGCGCGTGGGCGCGTTGAGGAGGCAGTTGGCCGCGCTCTCGCAGGTGGGGCTGAGGACGGTTCCTGGAGTCGTCGTCACGATGGTGCCGCCGGTGCAGTCATAGCTGGCGTAACCGGGATAGAGGGAAGCGGCGCGCACTTTGCACGCAGCAACGCTCTCGGTAACCGTGTCCGTGCCCAGGTTGGTCGTGGCGGTAGTGCTCTGGGTGCCTCCGCTACAGGCATATCCCGTATAGCCGGGGAACATCGCCGGCGCCGTGCTCGTGGCGCAACTGGCGACCGTCTCGCACTTCAAGTCGGTCCCGCTCGCGCCGGGGCCCGCGGTGCCGCCCGAGCATACGTAGGTGGTGTGCCCGGGGAAGGTGGTCTGGGCGTAGGTCACGCACTGGGCATTCGTATGGCACGTCGCGTCCGTTCCGAGCGGGGTGTTGGGGATCCCGGTGCCCCCGGTGCAATCCCAGCTGTCGAAGTTGGGAAAGCCCGCTTGCGCCGCCGCCATGCACTGGGCCTTGGACATGCACGACGCCTGCGTGCCGACCTGGATCCGCTGCGGATCGACCTGGACGTTGAAGGTCGGCATCTTCAGCTGCGTCGTATTGCCTCTCACGCCGGAGAGCAGCGTGGAGGGAGCGTCGGAGTTGGGAAAGCCATTGCCGATGAAAACGAGGTAATTACGGGCACAGGACCCGGTGCCGTCCGGGTTGTAGGGCGGGTTGTAGCCGGTCTTGCTCGCGCCGTTGTAGGCGCGCGGGTCGGAATAGGGTTCCGCGGCGCCGCCGTTGCGCGCGTAGCGGAACGGGCCGAAATGACTCGCGTCCCTGGGGCTTTCGCCGGCGTAGCCCGAGGGGCCTCCGGGTGAGTCGTTGATGGCGTGCGCCGGGTCCGCGAAGCCCCCGAAATACTTGAAGACCTCGAAGAGGCCCGCGCTGTAGTCGAGCTTCGCCGTGCCGACCTTCTCGCCGGGGCTGGAGAAGTTCTGCAGGATGCAGTTGGGAGAGCCGGTGAGGCTGTTGTTCCCGGGGACGCAGAAATCCGCGCCGGCGGCGTTCACGCCGATCTGCTGCTGCAGCGCGGTCTTGATCGCGGGCGTGAGGGTGCTTACGTGGAAGCGCACATACGCGCCGTTGGGGGTGGAGCCCACGCCGGGAGTGAACAGCATCAGGCCCAGGTTGATCGAGCCGTCCTTCACCTCGGTCGCGGCGCGTCCCAGGGCGCGCAGCTCCGATTCACCCTGCTTGCCGAAGGGCCAGTGCTGGTTGTTCGCGTCCCAGTTGGCGCTGTTGTCGATCATGATCACCACGTTGGGGTTCGTGGCGCTCGCGTTGGTGCCGACGAAGAGATCGATGTCCTCGGCGCCGACGGGGCCGCACAGGGCCGCGGCGATCGCGGTGGAAGCGAGGGACAGGCGAAGGATGGGCTTTTTCATGAGACCTCTCGATTGAGGGGTGCTACGGGCAGTTGGTGGCGAGGTCGAGCGCCTTGATGCGCACGGCGACCCCTTGGGTCACGGTCACGTTGACCGGGGAATTGGTGGTGTTGGCGCCCTCGGCGAGGGTGCGCGCGGTGATGTCCCAGACGGACTGGCCGCAAAGGGAATCGCCCGTGCCGGAGCTGCCGGACACGCCGAACGTGCCCTGCGCCTGGCCCTGCACGCAGGCGAGGTCCTCGGCATTCGCCTTCAGCTTGAGCTCGCTGATCTTCTGCGGGCGCGCCTGGGAGCAGAACGGCGTGGGGGTGATGACGGTGCGCAGCTCCGGCGTGCCGTCGCCGTTCAGGTCGGTGCAAAGGTTGTTGGCGACGCCGCCGCAGGGATTGTTGATCGCGTTGGCGGGCGTGGTCGTGAAGGCGGTGGTGCTGATGACCGCCTCGATCGCGCTCTGCGACGATGCGAGCGCCTCCGCCTGGGCCTGCATGTTTCCGACCACGCGAAGGTTGGTGGTGCTGGTGTTCATCGCGCTGACCGCGAAGAGCGTCAGCATGATCAGCATGATGAGCGCGATCATGAGGGTGGCGCCTTGCTGGCGCGAGCGGTTCTGGGTCATTGCGGCAGGTCCCTGCGCTCGCCCGCGTTCACGACGCGGATGAGGCCCGTGTAGGCGTGGCGGCGGAAAGCGTCGGCGGGGGAAACGGTGATCTCGGCGCCGGCCGCGTCGCGGCCGATGGTGTAGGTCTTGGTGTCGGTATACCCGGGCGAGGCCTCGAGGTTGCGGGCGAGCAGGTTCACTCGCACCGAGACCACGTTCGACCAGTTCCTGATGTTGGTGCAGATTCCGCAGACATAATTCGGCGGGTCGGCGGTGTACACGTCCGGTACGCCATCCTCATCGCTGTCGAGCCCGTACTCCAGGTTCATCTGGTCGATGCCCTCGACCAGCGGCGTGTCGATGAAGCGGCCGCCCGCGCCCATCTCCAGCCGGCGCAGCGTGGGGATGTTCTGGCCGCTGCCGTTGTCGGTGCCGATGTAGTAGAAGCGCACCAGGTACTTGCGCAGCCCCGCGGCGGCGGTGCAGTTCTTCATGTGCAGGTTGAAAGCGGCGCTGCCCTGCACATCGAACACGATCGGGGTGATCGGCGTTTCGGCCGCGCACTTGGCGATCTGCGCGTAGTAGTCGCCCGCCACGGCCGCGGGACAGTCGCCGGAGCCCGCCTCGCAAGCGGCGAGGCGGCGAACCAGCAGCACGTCGGTATTCGCCTTGACGGTCCCCGTGAAGCAGGCAGGCAACGCCGCGCCATTGTCGTAGGCCACCACGTGCAGGGGCATCGCGGATTTCCACACGACCGGATCCGTGGAGCAGGGATCCGGCATCACCCCGGGAAGCGGCACGGCACTTACGTTGGCCTCCCCGTAGAAGCCGGCATGGCGCAGCTCTTCACCCAGCAGCTCCATGGCGTAGCGGCCGTTCTCCACCTGGCGGCTGGTGCGCTCCAGCTCGGCGCGCGATGCGCTGGTATTGGCGAATACCGACACCAGGGCGGCGAGCACGACCAGGCCGAGCACCATGGCGATCATCAGCTCGACCAGGGACAGGCCCTGCATCGAGCGCCGCGGGACGCTGGTGCGCTGCAGGTTCATGCGGGAATCCTTCATGATGCGATGCACGCGAGGGTCACCGGGTCGTTCTGCAGGCAGCCGATGGTGATGGTGGTGGTGACCGCGCGGCGCGACAGCTCGTTGGAGCCGTACTGGCCGCTGCCGCAGTTGGTGGCGCCGGGCGCCGCGGTGGGGTTGAGGCCCTGCCAGACGACCGCGACGCGATAACGACGCGGCATCGCGGCGCTCAGCAATTCCACGCAGCCGCGCGCGCCGATCATCGCGCCCACTTGCGAGCCGCCCTGGGTTTCGGCCGCGCCGAGGAGCGCGTTGCTCCACTCGCAGCGGTCGCGAGTCGCGATGACGGTCATGCCGGAGCAGTCGGCGGGGGCGCCGGTGCCCGTGCCCAGCGGCGTGGTGGTGACGTACGCGGCGGTGTTGCGCCGGTTGGCGTTGATGCGGTCGACCATGTCCTGCATCAGGACCAGCGCCTGCGCCCGCTGGAAGGATTCCATCTCGGCGAGCGAGGCGCGCGACTGCAGGCCGGCCAGGCCGAGCAGGCCGACGACGACGATCACGATGGCGACCAGCACCTCGATCATCGAGGTGCCATGCTGCGCCCGCGGGCGGCTGAGAACGATGCGTGGGTTCATGGGAAGGCTCCTCAGCAATCTGCCGTGGGCACGCCGGGACAGCAGATCTTCACCGGGTTGCCGCTCGGGGTGAGCACGATGCAGCGATTCGTCTTGAGAGGGAGCCCCGCGGCCGCGATGTTGAAGGGGCCCACGGCGGAGCTCACGCGTCCGGAGGACGCGTAAGTCACTGTGGTCGGGCCCGTCATGGTGCAGGTGCTGCAGGAGCTGTACGCCGCCTGGTTCTGCAGGACGTTGTCGTTGGCATCCTTGGTCTGCCACCCCTGGGCCCAGTCGGTGCCGCCGGCAGGCGTGATGGTGACGGCGACGTTGCGCTTGATGGCTTCGCTCCGCGCGAGCGTGAGCGCCGCGAAGACGTCGAAGGCCGCGGTGCGCAGGCGTTGCGTGCGGATCATGTCGGCCATGCTCGGCGCGGCGATGGCGCCGAGGACGCCCACGATCACGAGCACGATCATCATCTCGGTGAGCGTGAAGCCCGCCGCGCGGCGCATGCGGCAGGCGCAAGCCAGGGTGAAGGTTCGCAGGGGGCTCATGGTCACCAGCCCGGGTTTCCGCCGCGCGTCTTCGTGCCGGTACTGTCCAGCGTGAGCGTGCCGTCGGTGCTCTGCGGGCCGGCCTTCGGGGCGAGGGTGATCAGGAAGGAGGGCTGCGCGGCAGGAGGGGGCGCCGCGGTGATGGTGACGAGGTAGAAGTTCGAGACGCTGCTGGGCGCCACCTTGTTGAGGGTGGTAGCCGCGTTCGGGTCCAGCGCGTAGGCGCGGGCATCCATCAGGTACTGCTGCTGGAGATTGGCGATGTCGAGCATGTAGGTCTGCGCCTCGGCGCGGCGCCCCTTGCGCAGGTGCTGCTGGTACGACGGGATGGCGATCGCGGCGAGCAGGCCGATGATCGTGACGACCACAACCAGCTCCACCAGGGTGAATCCACGGGCTCTTTTCACGGCTCTGTCTCCCAATGCCAGGACGCCAAGTTAAAGGGGGGCGGGGAGGCGGCGCCAGACGGCCCGACAAGCGGCGCGAATCCTAGGGTCAGCGGCCGGAACAGACCGTTTGTCTGTTCCGCATGCGGGAACGCTACATCGGCGCGTTCAGGCCCTTGGGGAGGGGGAAGGTGATGGCTTCGCTGATGCCTTCCAGCTCGCGCACCCGGCCCACGCCGAAGGCGCGCAGGCGCTCGATCACTTCCTGCACCAGCACTTCGGGCGCGGAAGCGCCGGCGGTCACGCCGACCGAGCGCTTGCCTTCGATCCATTCGCGCTGCAATTCGTCGGCGCTGTCCACCAGGTAGGCGTCGCGGCCGAGGTTGCGGGCCACTTCGCGCAGGCGGTTGGAGTTGGAGCTGTTGGGCGATCCCACCACGATCACCACGTCGCATTTCGGCGCCATGAACTTGACCGCGTCCTGGCGGTTCTGGGTGGCGTAGCAGATGTCGTCCTTCTTCGGGCCGACGATCGCGGGGAAACGCGCCTTGAGGGCCGTGATGATCCTCGCGCTGTCGTCCATGGAAAGCGTGGTCTGGGTCACGTAGGCGAGGCGGCCAGGATCGCGCACCACCAGCTTCGCCACGTCTTCCTCGGTTTCGACGAGGTACATGCCCTGCTCCGACTGCCCCATGGTGCCCTCGGCCTCGGGATGCCCCTGGTGGCCGATCATCACCACCTCGCGTCCCTGCTCGCGCATCCGCGACACTTCGACGTGCACCTTGGTGACCAGCGGGCAGGTCGCGTCGAATACCTTGAGCCCGCGCGCATCGGCCTCGCGGCGCACTTCGAGCGCGACACCGTGGGCGGAGAAGATCACCGTCGCGCCTTCCGGCACCTGGTCCAGCTCCTCCACGAACACCGCGCCCTTGGAGCGCAGGTCCTCGACGACGAACTTGTTGTGCACGATCTCGTGGCGGACGTAGATCGGCGCGCCGTGCAGCGCCAGCGCGCGCTCGACGATCGCGATGGCCCGGTCCACGCCGGCGCAGAAGCCTCGCGGCGTCGCGAGCAGGATCTCCGCATCCGTCCCCGCCACGGGCAGCGCCTCGTTCATGCCTTCTCCTGCGGCACCGTGGCGGCCGCGTGCTGCGGGCGCACGCTGTCCCAGAGCAGCAGCGCCACGCCTACGGTGATCGCCGAGTCCGCGACGTTGAACGCGGGCCACGAATAACCTGCGGCGTGCAGCTGCACGAAGTCGACGACGTAACCCAGGGTCACGCGATCCCAGAGGTTGCCGAGCGCCCCGCCGAGCACCAGCGCGAGCGCCATGGCGAGCGGGCGGTTGTCGTGCTGGCGGCGCAGCATCCACAGCAGCACCGCGGAGATCACGACGGTCACCCCGGTGAAGAACCAGCGCTGCCAGCCGCCGGCATTGGCGAGGAAGCTGAAGGCCGCGCCCGTGTTGTGGACCAGCACCAGGTTGAAGAACGGGGTGATCTCCTTCGCCTCGCCGTAGCGGAACGTGGCGGTGATCCACGCCTTGGTGGCGAGGTCCAGCACCACCACCGCCGCGGAGAACAGCAGCCAGCGCGCCCACGCGGCGCCGCGCTCACGCATGGCGGCGGGCCTCCCCGGGTCCTTCGAGGTTGGAGACGCAACGGGCGCAGATCGAGGGATGGCGGGCATCGGTCCCCACGTCGGGGCGGTAATGCCAGCAGCGCTCGCATTTCGGTGCATCACTGGCTCGCACTTTGACGATGGGATCCTCGGGAGTCGCGGCGTTGGCATCGAAGGCGCGCGCCTGCGACGTGATCATCACGAACTTGAGGTCATCCCCCAGCGAATTCAACAGCGCCAGGTCCGCGCCATGCACCCCGACTTCGATTTCCGCCTGCAGCGATGAGCCGATATTCCCGCCGGCACGACTTCCCTCCAACTGCCGCATGACGGCGGCGCGTATCTCCCGCAGCCGCTTCCAGCGCGCCAGCAGCTCCGGCTCGCCTTCCTGCGGAGGTAGCACGTCATTCCAGGTATGGAAGAAGATGCTTTCGTCCTTCCCGGGATTCAGCACTTCCCACGCCTCCTCGGCGGTGAAGGACAGGATCGGCGCCATCAGGCGCAATAGCGCTTGCGTCACGTGGTGCAGCGCCGATTGTGCCGAGCGCCGAGCGGGCGATGCCGCGCCCGCGGTATAGAGGCGGTCCTTGAGGATGTCGAGCCAGAAGCCGCCGAGGTCTTCGGAGCAGAAGGTCTGCAGGCGCTGGGCGACGAGGTGGAACTCGAAGCTCTTGTAGTCGGCGGTGCAGGCGTTGGCCATCTCGCGCGTCATGGCGAGCGCATAGCGGTCCACCTCCAGCCACTGCGCCGGGGGCAGCATGTCCTTCGCCGGATCGAAGTCGGCGGTGTTGGCCAGCAGGAAGCGCAGCGTATTGCGAATGCGGCGGTAGCTTTCCACCACGCGCTTCAGGATCTCCTCGGAGATGGAGAGCTCCCCCGAATAATCCGTGGACGCGACCCACAGACGGAGGATCTCGGCGCCGAGCGTGTCGGCCACCTTGCGCGGCGCCACGACGTTGCCCAGGGACTTGGACATCTTGCGGCCCTGGCCGTCGACGCAGAAGCCGTGGGTGAGGAGCGAGTTGTAGGGCGCGCGGCCGTCCATGGCGCAGCCGGTGAGGAGGCTCGACTGGAACCACCCGCGGTGCTGGTCCGAGCCTTCGAGGTAGAGGTCGGCGGGGTATTTCTGCTCGGGAAGCTTGCGCAGCACCGAGAAATGCGTGGTGCCGGAGTCGAACCACACGTCCACGGTGTCGGTGATCTTGCGGTACTTCACCGGATCCACGCCCAGGTCCTCGCAGCTCGCGGCGAACCAGGCCTCGACGCCGCCCTTCTCCACCAGCGTCGCCGCCTTTTCGAGCAGCGCGTCGGTGTCCGGGTGCAGCTCCTCCGTATCGCGGTCGAGGAAGAATGGCAGCGGCGTGCCCCAGTTGCGCTGGCGCGAGAGCGTCCAGTCGGGGCGGTTGTCGATCATCGAGGTAATGCGCGATCGTCCCCACGCCGGGTAGAAGCGGGTGTTGTTGATGGCGTGCTTGGCGATCTCGCGCAGCGAGCGGCCCTCGGTGCCGGGCTTGCCGACGTCGCAGGGAATGTCCATGCCGATGAACCACTGCGTCGTCGCGCGGAAGATGATCGGCGTCTTGTGGCGCCAGCAATGCGGGTAGCTGTGGCGGAACGGCTCCTGGTGCAGCAGCGTGCCCCTGGCCAGCAGCAGCTCGAGGATCGGTTTTTCGGCGTCGCGCACCGACAGCCCCGCGAAGTCGGGGACGCCCTGCTTGTACCGCCCTTGATCGTCCACCGGTTGGTCGAGCGGCAGGCGATAAGCGGTGCCCACCTGGAAGTCCTCCACGCCGTGGGCGGGCGCGGTGTGCACGAGGCCGGTGCCGGCTTCGAGCGTGACGTGCGCCGCGAGCACGATCGGCACCAGGCGATCCTCGAAAGGATGGCGCAGCTTCAACCCTTCCAGGGCGCTGCCTTGCGCGCGCGCGATGACGCTGCCTTCGACGCCGTAGCGCTTCAGGACCGCCGGCACCATCTCCGCCGCGATGATGAGGTTGCCGCGCAACGTGGAGACGAGCGCGTATTCGATCTCCGCGCCTACCGCCACCGCCTGGTTTCCCGGCAGCGTCCAGGGGGTAGTGGTCCAGATGACCGCGTACTGGGGCTTGACCGGCACGCCGACGTTGAAAGCTTCGGCAAGGTGCTCGCTCTCGACCACCGGGAAGGCCACGTCGATCGCGGGCGACGTCTTGTCCTCGTATTCCACTTCGGCCTCGGCGAGCGCCGAGCCGCAGTCGATGCACCAGTTGACGGGCTTGAGACCCCGGTAGAGCAGGCCGTGCTTGCGCACCACGCCGAGCGCGCGCATCTCCGCCGCCTCGGTGCCGAAATCCATGGTCTTGTAGGGATGGTCCCAGTCGCCCAGCACGCCGAGGCGGATGAAGTCCTTCTTCTGCCGCTCGATCTGCTCGGCGGCGTATTCGCGGCAGAGCGCGCGCTGCCGGTTGGGCTCGAGGTTGCGGCCGTGCTTCTTCTCGATCATGTGCTCGATGGGAAGCCCGTGGCAGTCCCAGCCGGGCGTGTAGGGCGCGTCGAACCCGGCCATGGTCTTCGACTTGACCACCAGGTCCTTGAGGATCTTGTTGACCGCGTGGCCGATGTGGATGTCGTTGTTGGCGTACGGCGGCCCGTCGTGCAGCACGTACTTCGTGCGCCCCGCGCAGCGCGCGCGAATGCGGTCGTAGAGCCGCGTCGCCTGCCAGCGCTCGATCCACTGCGGCTCGCGCTTCGCCAGGTCGCCGCGCATCGGGAACGGCGTCTCGGTGAGGTTGAGCGTGCGCTTGTAGTCGATCTTGGTATCGTCGGGCATCAGGAGCCTTCACCGGTTGCGGGCGCGCGGAAGACGCTCCGCGCGTGGTCGCAGTCGCGCTGGATCTGCGCCGCGAGCTCGTCGAGCGAGGCGAAATGCGCCTCGTCGCGCAGCTTCTTCACGAACTCGATGGTGAGGCGGCGCCCGTAGAGGTCGCCGGAGAAATCGAAGAGGAATGCTTCGAGAGTCGCCGGGCCGCCCTGCTGCACGGCCGGGTTGATTCCGAGGCTCGCCACTCCCTCGAGTCCGCGAGTTGCTGCACCGAAGCATTTTACCGCAAAGATCCCGGCGAGCGCCGCCTTGGGCCGCCCCAGCCGCACGTTGGCCGTGGGGAAGCCGAGCTCGCGCCCGCGCTTGGCGCCGTGCATCACGCGCCCGCAGATCGAATAGGGGCGCCCCAGCAACTTCGCGGCGTCGGCAAGCTGTCCCGCGGCGAGCGCCGCGCGCACGCGCGTGCTGGAAATGCGCTCCGCCCCGTCGGCCACGGCGGGGAGCACCGCCACCTCGAATCCGAGCGCGCGGCCCGAGCGGCGCAGGCTGTCCAGGTCGCCGGCGCGTCGCGCACCGTAGCGGAAGTCCTCGCCGACGATGATCCAGCGCACGCCATGGCGCTCGCGCAGGCGCTGCGCGAAGTCCGCGGGCTCGAGCGCCGCGAAGGCGCGCGTGAAGCGCTGCACGTAGGCGATTTCCATCCCGGTCGCCGGAAGGGCGGCGAGCTTCTCGCCGAGGGACGAAAGGCGCGCAGGCGCAGCGGCGGGGTTGAAGAACTCCCGCGGCAGTGGCTCGAAGGTGATGACCGCCGGCGTGAGCGCGCGGGCGTCGGCTTCGTCGGCCACGCGGGCGAGGAGCTGCTGGTGGCCGCGATGCAGGCCGTCGAAGCTGCCGATGGCGATCGCCGTCTCGGGCACGCGTCCGGCGGGATGTCTCACCACGCGCATCGGCTACTCGTGGCGGGAGAAGTGGCGCACGCGGAATCCCATCAGCGCGAGGGACCCGAAGTAGGCAAGTGCGCCTGCCGCGATCACCCAGGCAAGCTTGAGCGCGCGCGGGACGGCGGAAAGCGCGAACCACGAAGCCTC
>DATLEL010000173.1:0-2716 GCA_035525255.1 Usitatibacter sp. | reverse complement strand
CGGCGCCGGGAAGAAGCGGTCGATCTCGGCGCCCTCCATCACCGCGGAGTTATCCGAGTAGGCGACCACTGTCCCGCGCGGATTCTTCTCGTGGGTATTGCGGATCATCCCGAAGAGCGACTTCGCCTGCGGCTCGCCGTCGACGGTCCACGACGCGTTGAATATCTTGTGGCGGCAGTGCTCCGAGTTGGCCTGCGCGAACATCATCAGCTCGACGTCGGTGGGATTGCGTCCCATGCCGAGGAATGCCTCCAGCAGGTAATCGATCTCGTCGGGGGCAAGCGCGAGGCCCATGGAGGCATTGGCCTGCGCCAGCGCCGCGCGCCCGCCGCGCATCAGGTCGATGGTGGCGAGCGGCTGCGGCGCCGCGTGGCTGAAAAGGCGCGTGGCGTCCTCGAAGTCCTCCACCACGGTCTCGGTCATGCGGTCGTGGATCGCGCGATCGAGCGCACGGCGCGAGCGCTCGGAGAGCGGTCCCGGATCCCGGGCCGTGATGTAGAAAGCCGTGCCGCGCTCGATGCGCGCGACCTTGTCGAGGCCGCAATTGCGCGCGATGTCGGTGGCCTTCGAGGACCACGGGGATACGGTTCCGAAGCGTGGCAGCACCAGCAGCAACACGCCCTGCGGCTCGCGAGGCGCGCGCGTGCCGTAGGTCAGCAGTTTTTCCAGGAGCGCGTGCTCCGCGTGCGCGAGGGGTGCGCGCAGGGCGACGAAGTGGACGTAGCGCGCATCGACGGTGATGGCTTCGGCGAGCGGGCGTGGCAGGGAGGCGAGCAGCTTCTCGACGCGGAAGGGCGAGAGCGCGACCGCGCCCGGCAGCGTGAGGACTTGCTGCAGCGGCGCGTCTTGCGAATTCATACGCCTAATTATACCCTGACCGGGCAGCCTTCCTTCGCGCGCCAAGCGCCCGTCTACCCGACATCCAGGAGAAGTCCCATGCTCAAAAAGCTGATGACCGTCCTTTCCCTTTCGGCCGCCGTGGCCGCTCCGGCCGCGCACGCCATCACTGCCGGCGGTGAGCTCGACGGCAACGCGCATCCCTACGTAGGCCTGATGATCGCCAAGGACGCGGCCGGCAACCCGCTGTGGCGCTGCTCCGGCACGCTGCTGGGCCCGAAGATCTTCCTCACGGCGGGTCATTGCACCGAGCCGCCCGCGGCGCGCGCCGAGCTGTGGTTCGACGCCGACATGCAAACCAATGCCGCGGCGAAGGGCTACCCCTTCCACGGCCAGGCGAGCGGCACCACTTACCTGCACCCGCAATACAACCCGAACGCGTTCTACCTCTACGACCTCGGCGTGGTGGTGCTCGACAAGGGCGTGAGCATGGCGAAGTACGGAGCGCTACCCGCGCTTGACGTGCTCGACGTGATGGCCACGCAGCGTGGGCTGCAGGACATCACCTTCACCGCCGTGGGATACGGGCTGCAGCGCATCAACCCGGTGTTCGTGCAGGAAGACAAGATCCGCATGGTCGCCGAGCCGCACCTGCTGCAGATCAACACCGGCTACACCGGCACCGGCTCGCTGCTGCTGTCGAACAACCATTCCACCGGCGGCACCTGCTTCGGTGACTCCGGCGGCCCGAACTTCATCGGCAGCTCCAACGTGGTCGGCGGCGTCACTTCCTTCGGCATCAACGGCAACTGTGCCGGCACCGGCGGCGTCTATCGCGTCGACCGCGCCGACGACCTCGGCTGGCTGTACTCCGCCTTCGGCCGCCTGCTGCGCTGAATTGGGGTCTGACCCCGAATTAATCGGGGCGGTCCCGCGGCACGCGGGACAGGAGCTCCTCGATGCTGCCACCATCGAGGGGCTTTCCCATCACGATGAGCACGTTGTCCTGCGCGCCCACGCGGAAGCCGGTGCGCCGCCGCGTCTCCACGTAGCCCTCTCGCCGCCAGAATCTTTCCGCGCGATGGTTGCCGAGGATCACGCCGAGGCGCAGCCAGCGTGCGCCCTGCGCGCGCATCCACGCCTCGAGGTCGCGATAGATACGGCCGCCATCGCCCCAGCGTGATTCGGCGACCATGAAGAGGCCGACGTGCCACACGCCAGGCGCGAAGAGGTCGGCGATCAATGTCGCGAGCGCAACGAGCTCGGAATCCGCGTCGAAACCGATCATCCACTTGCGGCCCTGCGGCCAGTCGGCCGGCGGCAGCGAATCGAACTCGTCGCGTCCTTCCGTCGGCGGCGCTGTCGCGCCCGACACGATGCGGAAATAGGACGGGCTCGCGTCGAAGAACCGCTGCATCCGCGGGACATCGTCCTCTGCGAGCTCGTACGCGCGGTACTCGCCGGAGGTGAACAGCGTTGCGGCGCGGAGGGCTTCGGGCATCGATGCGATTTCCGGGAGCGGAATTCGGCTGTTTCGCCTGCCGACAGGATAGACTAGCCCTGCCTTCACCGCGCCGAGGGCGAGCGTGCACGACGCAGTCACCACCTTTTTGTTCACGGACATCGAGGGCAGCACCCGCTTGTGGGAGCAGCAGCCCGAGCGGATGCGCCCGGCCCTCGCGCGCCATGACGCGATCGTGCGCGCCGCGGTGGAGAAGCACGCCGGCCGCGTGGTGAAGATGACCGGCGACGGGCTTCACGCCGCGTTCACCGATCCCCTCGATGCGCTCAACGCCGCCCTGAACCTGCAGCAGGCGCTCGCCGTCGCGCAGGCCGATGGCGTGGAGTTGCGCGTGCGCTGCGGGGTACATGCCGGCCC
>DATLEL010000161.1:0-3953 GCA_035525255.1 Usitatibacter sp. | reverse complement strand
GTTGGTGATGCGGTCGATGAACTCCTGGTACTGCGGCTTCACGCGGAAGCGCCAGCCCGAGGCGACGGTGGTGAGCTCGATGGAGCGCTCGCTCCACTCGCCCTTCAGCGTGTCGAGCACCTTGCGGATGTTGTCCGCGTCCACCTGCCCCGCGAAGAGCCGGCGCAGCTGCTGCACGGAGAGGGGGTCGGCGGTGGCGAGGAGCGCGGCTTCGAGGACACGTTTTACGTGCTCGAGGTCGATTTCGGGGGCCAGCTCCACAACGGCACCCTCCTCATTCTCGTCGTCGGGTAGCACTTGCGGGTTCGTCTGTTCGTTCATGTCAGGCAATCGTGAGGGTCGCGCGCTCGGACTTGAGCTTCACGTAGATGGGGTCGAAGGGGCTCTTCTGGGTGAGCTCGATCAGGGCTTCGCGGGAGAGCTCGAGGAGCGCCAGGAAGCTCACGACCAGCAGCGCCACGCCGCGCTCCGGCTCGAACAGCTCGCAGAACTCGACGAAGTTGCCGTGGGAGAGGGACTTCATGATGCGGCTCATGTGGGAGCGCACCGAGAGCTCCTCGCGCGAGATGCGGTGGTGCTTCGTGAGCCGCGCGCGCGCGAGGATCGAGCGCCAGGCGTTGGCGAGGTCGGCGATCTCCACGCCCGGCATGCGCTCCACCAGGGCCGGCTCGAGATAAACCTCCACCACAGAAAAATCGCGCCCAGCCACCGGGATGCCGGCGATGTTGGCAGCCGCCTTCTTCATGCGCTCGTACTTGAGCAGGCGGCGCACCAGCTCCGCGCGCGGATCCTCGGGCTCGCCCTCGTCCTCGCGCCGGGGCCGCGGCAGCAGCATGCGCGACTTGATCTCGATCAGCACCGCGGCCATCAACAGGTACTCGGCGGCGAGCTCGAGCTGCGTGGTGCGCATCATCTCGACGTATTCCATGTACTGGCGCGTCAAGTCCGCCATCGGGATGTCGAGGATGTCGAGCGAATGCTTGCGAATGAGGTAGAGCAGCAAATCGAGCGGGCCCTCGAAGGCCTCGAGGAACACCGACAGCGCTTCCGGCGGGATGTAGAGGTCCGCGGGCATCTCGGTCATGGGCTCGCCACGGATGCGGGCGAGCGGCATCGCGAGATCCAGCGTGGGCTGCGACTCGAACGCGAGCTGCGGGTCGTTGGCGGCGTGGGTGCTCATTTCTTTCCGTAGAGGATGCGTGCCGCGGCCCTGCTGATCGCTTCGCCGTCGTGCGCCGTGTCGGGGATCTCGTGCATCTCCCACTTGAGCGGGACGCCCAGCTCGGCCGCTGCGGCGGTAGCCGCCTTGATGAAATTCTCGCCACGCTCGACGCGGCCCTCGCCCTGCTTCATCGCGGCAGCGCCCTTGCCCAGGCCCTCCTCGTCCGGGTCGTCGTCGCGCTCGCCCACCATGAGGATGAAGCGTTTCGCGAGCGCCCGGCGCAGCTCCGTGTCCGCCACCGGCGATCCCAGCAGCGAATACGGATACGGCTCGGCGCCCTTTTCCTTGCGCCACTCCGGCATCGCGTAGAAGCCGGGGTTGGCCGCGACCATCACCGTCGCGCGGTTGTCGGGCCGCAGGATCGCCATGCGCTGCACGAATTGCGCGCCGGCCCCGTGGCCGAAGATCGTGTAGCCCTCCTGGCCGTCGCGAAGCGCGTCGAACAGGTGCTCGATGGCGGAGAAGGCCCACTTCTCGCGATCGGGCTGCCCGGCCACGTCGCCGAAGTTGTACCCGGCCGCGCGCGGCCACGCCTTCGGCTGGAACGCGGGTGCCACGAGGATCAGCTGCTGGACGTCGGCGATCGTCTCCCAGTGGCGCAGGTAATTGCTCGCCTCGCGTTTCGCCCCGGCCATCAGGAAGACCATCGGGCAGCGCGAATCGCAGCGGCGCGGGCGATAGGTGAACACCTCGATCGGCCGGTCGGCGCGGCCCTTGTTGTCCACGAACTGGAAGCGCCACTTGCCGTCGGGGACCTGGGTCGCGCCCCAGGCGGACGAGGCAGCGAGGAGGAGCAGGGTAGCGATCAGTCTCATGAATAGTTGAGTCCCATTGCCTCGCGCACGTCGCGCATGGTGTCTGTCGCGAGGTCCGAAGCCTTCTCGCAGCCGTCCTGGATGATGTTGCGCACCAGCGTGGGATCCTCCTCGTACTGCGCGGCGCGCTCGCGGATCGGCTTCAGCTCCGCGTTGACCGCATCGATCACCGGCTGCTTGCACTCGAGGCAGCCGATGCCCGCGGTGCGGCATCCCTGCAGCACCCAGTCCTTGGTGTTCGTGTCCGAGTACACCAGGTGCAGGTTCCACACCGGGCATTTCTCGGGCTCTCCGGGGTCGGTGCGCCGTACCCGCGCCGGGTCCGTCTGCATCTTGCGGATCTTCTGCGTGACCGACTCCGGCGCCTCGCGCAGCATGATCGAATTGTCGTAGCTCTTGGACATCTTCTGGCCATCGAGGCCCAGCAGCTTCGGGGTCTCGGTGAGGAGCGCGCCCGGCTCCGCCAGGATCACGCGCCCGCCGCCCTCGATGAAGCCGAAGAGCCGCTCCTTGTCGCCCAGCGAAAGGTTCTGCACGTCGTCCACCAGGGCCCGGGCCTCCTCGAGGGCCTTCTGGTCGCCCTGCTCCTGGAAGCGTGCGCGCAGGGTGCGGTAGAGCTTGGCCTTCTTCGGGCCCATCTTCTTCACCGCGCCCTCGGCCTTCTCCTCGAAGCCCTTCTCGCGTCCGAAGAGGTGGTTGAAGCGCCGGGCCACCTCGCGGGTGAACTCGATGTGCGACACCTGGTCCTCGCCCACCGGCACCATGGTCGCCCGGTAGATGAGGATGTCCGCCGCCTGCATCAGAGGATACCCGAGGAAGCCGTAAGTGAGCACATCGCGGCCCTGCTCGCCGTGGCGCTCCACCAGGTCCTTGTACGTGGGCACGCGCTCCAGCCATGCGAGCGGCGTGAAGAACGACAGCAGCAGCGTGAGCTCCGCGTGCTGCGGCACCTTCGACTGCACGAACAGGGTCGCCTTGGTGGGGTCGATGCCGCAGGCGAGCCAGTCGACGAACATCTCCCACACCGTCTGCTCGATGACGCCCGGATCCTCGTAGTGCGTGGTGAGCGCGTGCCAGTCGGCCGCGAAGAACAGGCACGGGTGCTCGTTCTGCAGCCGCACCCAGTTCTTGAGGGCGCCGTGGTAGTGGCCGAGGTGCATGGCGCCCGTGGGGCGCATGCCGGAAAGTACGCGGTCCTGGAACATGTTGTTGGTTGTGGTCCCGCCCGCTATTGCAGGCCGAAGATTGAATAGATCCGGTTCACGCCGACCATCACCAGCGGGCTCAGCATCCTGCTGAACACGCCGGTCACCATGAGCACGATGAGGATGATCATCCCGTAGGGCTCGAGGCGCGAGTACGAGTAGGACGCGCGCGGCGGCAGCAGGCTCGCGAGGATGCGCCCGCCGTCGAGCGGCAACAGCGGAAAGAGGTTGAGGATCGCGAACACCACGTTCACGATCACGCCCTTCTCGGCCACCGCAAGCCAGAAGCCGCCGGCAAGCCCCGTCGGCGCCACGGTCTCGGCGAGCAGGCGCGCGACGAGCGCCCACGCCAGTGCCTGCACCACGTTCGCGCCCGGCCCCGCCGCGGCCACCCACACGCTGTGCCAGCGCGGGTTGCGCAGGTTGTGGAAGTTGACCGGCACCGGCTTCGCCCAACCGAACATGAAGCCCGACAGCGCCACCGTCACCAGCGGCAGCACCACGGTGCCGACGGGATCGATGTGCTTCACCGGGTTCAGGGTGACGCGCCCGAGCATGTAGGCGGTGGAGTCGCCGAAGTGCTTCGCGACATAGCCGTGCGCGGCCTCGTGCAACGTGATCGCGAAGATCACCGGGATCGCGTAGACCAGGACGGTGATGAGGATGTTGGTGGGATCCAATTAGTGCAGCGCCTCTTTCACGAAACCGAAT
>DATLEL010000160.1:0-7707 GCA_035525255.1 Usitatibacter sp. | reverse complement strand
CTCGAATCGTCGAGCCACTCGACGATGTCGACCAGCTCGCCCATCAACTTGTCCCAGAGGGCCATGTGACTTCCTTTCGAGGTTCGTCGCCCCGCTAGTTTACGGTAACCTCCGCCCCATGCCGACCACCGTTTCCTCGCTCCACGTCTACCCCGTCAAGGGCCTGAAGGGCATCGACCTGGACGCGGCGCGCTGCACCGACCGCGGCCTCGAGCACGACCGCCGCTGGATGGTGGTGGATTCCACCGGCACCTTCATGACGCAGCGCGAGCACCCCCGGATGGCAACGGTGTGGACCGACATCCGCAGCGGCTTCCTCGAGCTTTCCGCACCGGACGTGGGCGCCGTCGCGGTGCCGCTGGCACCGCCGCCGGCCGCGACGCAGCGGGTGCGCGTCTGGAAAAGCGTCTGCGATGCGCTGCCTGTGTCCCGTGAGGCGGACCAGTGGCTCACGGAATACCTCGGTGTCGATTGCCGGCTGGTCCACATGCCGGACGCCAGCGAGCGGCTCTCCAATCCCGAATACGCGGGCGCCGGCAAGCGCGTGGGATTCGCGGACGGTTACGCGTATCTCCTGATCGGCGAAGCCTCCCTCGCCGACCTGAATCGGCGCATGGCGGAGCGCGGCCAGGCGCCGCTGCCGATGAATCGGTTCCGCCCCAACATCGTGCTCGCCGGCAGCGAGGCCTACGCCGAGGATGGCTGGAAGGACACGCGCATCGGCAGCGCCACGTTGCGGGGCGTCAAGCCTTGCGGGCGCTGCCAGGTGACCACGACCGACCAATCCACCGGCGAGGTTCGCGGACCCGAGCCGCTCGCCACGCTCACCACCTATCGCGACAGCCCCGAGTTCGGCGTGATGTTCGGCATGAACTTCGTGACGGTGCGGGAGGGCACGGTTCGCGTCGGGGACGCCGTCAACTAGCTTTGTGGGGCTTCAGCAGGAAGGCCGCGAGGGCCGGCAGCAGGAAGAGCGCCCCCAGCATGTTCAGGAAGAACATGAAGGCCAGCAGGATCCCCATGTCGGCCTGGAACTTGAGGGCCGACAGCGCCCACGTCCCCACGCCGATGGTCATGGTCACCGCGGTGAACACCATCGCGGTGCCGCGCTCGTTGAGCGCCTCGAAGAACGCGGTCTGCAGGTCCTTGCCTTCGCCGAGGTGCGTCTCCAGCCGGTCGTAGAGGTAGATGCCGTAGTCGACGCCCACGCCCACGCCGAGCGCGATCACCGGCAGCGTCGACACCTTGAGGCCGATGCCGAGCGCGGGCATCAGCGCCTCGCACAGCACCGACACGATGGCGAGCGGGATCAGGATGCACAGCGTCGCGCGCAGGCTGCGGAAGGTGACCAGGCACATCAGCAGCAGCGCCCCGAAGATGGCGAAATTCATCTCCCAGCGCGCCTTGTCCACGGCTTCGTTGGTGGCCGCCATCACGCCCACGTTGCCGGTGGCGAGCTTGAGCTCGAGCTTGTCGGAATTGTTGTCGGCGGCGAAGCGCTTCACTTCTCCCACGACGCGCGCGATGGTCTCGCCCTGCTGGTCGCTCGTGTTCACCAGCACCTGCATGGCGCTGCAATCGGGGTTGAGCAGCCCGGTCGAGGTGTCGATGGGCGTCACCGACTGCGCCATCACCTGCGGATCGCGCGGCAGCGCGCGCCACTTGATGTTGCCCTCGTTGAAGCCCGCGTTCACCACCTTGGCGAGGCCAGGGAGCGAGATCACCGATTGCGTGCCGGGCACGTTCTGCATGTACCAGTCGAAGCGCTCGATGGTGCCCATCACGTCGTATTGGGTGCAGGCGCCCTGCACGTTCTTGGTCTGCGCCACCACGCCGAGCGTATTCACGCCGATGGCGAATTTCTCGACGATCTTGGCGTTGTCGAGGTTGTAGCGTGAGTCGGGGCGCAGCTCCGGAACACCGATGCCGTAATCGCCGACCTTGAGGTGGTGGGCCTGGATCAGCCCGCCCACCAGCACCACCGCCGCCACGCAGACGATGGCGGTCGCGCGGCGGCGCTCCACTCCGCGTGCCGCGGCGCGCCAGAAGCGGTCGGCGCGGCTCTCCTGGTAGGCCTCCTTCGTGAGCGCGTGGCGCGACATCGAAAGGTACGAGAGGAGGATCGGCAGCAGCATCTTGTTGGTGATGATCATCCACGCGACACCGAGCGAGGCCGTGATCCCGAGCTCGCGCACGATGTCGATGGGTATCAGCATGATCACCGCGAAGCCGAGCACGTTGGTGAGGAGCGCCAACGTGCCGGGAATGAAGAGCTTGGCGAAGGCACGCCGCGCGGCACCCAGGCTGTCGACGCCCGAGACCACCTCGCGCTCCCAGGTCTTGGTCATCTGCACCGCATGGGAGACGCCGATGGAGAAGATCAGGAACGGCACCAGGATCGAAAGCGGGTCGATGCCGTAGCCCAGCAGCGGCAGCGTGCCGAGGAGCCAGAGCACCGGCATCATCGCCACCACCAGCGCCACCAGCGTGAGCTTCACGTCCTTCACGAACCACAGCATCAGCGCCAGCGTGATCACGAAGGCGATGCCGAAGAACATCACCACGCCCCGGGCGCCGTCGCGGATGTCGCCCACGGCCTTGGCGAAGCCGATGATGTGCACGCCGTGCTTGTCGCTCGCGTACTTGGCGCGCAGCTCCTCCAGCTTCGAGGCGACCTGGAAGTAGTTGAGGCGCTGCCCGGTCTGCGGATCGATCTCCATCAGCCCCGCGCTCACCAATGCTCCGGTGAAGTCCGTGGCGACCGTGCGTCCCACTTCCGAGGACTTGTTGGCGTTCTCGCGGACCTTCCTCAGGTCCTCGTCGCTGCCCTGGAACGTGGCCGGGATCACGTTGCCGCCGGCGAAGCCCTCCTCGATCACCTCGATGAAGCGGGTATTGGGCGTGAAGAGCGATTTCACCGAAGGGCGGTCGACGCCGTTCAGCAGGAAGACGTCGTCGGTGAGCGCCTTCAGCTTCGCCATGTACTCGCGCTCGAAGATGTCGCCGTCGCGGCGCACCAGCGCGATGGCGATGCGGTTCGCGCCGCCGAAGACCTTCTCGTAGTCGCGATACACCTTCATGTACTCGTGCTTCAACGGCACCATCTTGTTGAAGCCCGCATCCACCACCAGCCGCGAGGCGGAGGCGGCGAAGAGGACCGTGAGGACGCCGAACACCACCAGCCACGCCTTGCGGTGGCCGAAGACGAGCGAGGAGACGCGCTGTATCAGCCCGGCGAGGCTCACGGCGCCGCCCGCTTCACCGCGGAGGGCAGCGCCACGCTGCGTGCGCCCGCCTCGCCCATCAGCAGCACCTCGTTCGGGCCCCCGAGCAGCGCCTTCGCGAAAGTGCGAGTCGTGCCCGAGGCCAGCGGCACGAAGGATTGGCCATTGTCGCGGCTGACGAGGACCGTGCCCGCGGCGCCGGCCACCACCAGCGCGCCATCGGGCAACTTGTCGCCCCCCATGAGCGACGCCGCCGAGGGGTTATCGACCTGCTTCCAGCCGCGACCGCGGTCGGTCGAGCGGAAGATGCGCCCGCGCATGCCGAACGCGACCACCGCGCCATCGTTGGTGACCAGGCCGCCGAAGAACGAGCCCTTGTACGGCGCCGGCACCGTTGCCCACGTCTTCCCGGCATCGCCGGATACCAGGATGGTTCCCGCTTCGCCGAGGATCACCAGTCCGCCTTCGCCCACTTCGAGGATCGCGTTCAAGTGCTTGTCGTCGGCGATCACCTTGCGGGAGGTCCAGGTGCGGCCGCCGTCGGCGCTCTCGTAGTACGCGCCATAGGCGCCCACCGCGATCGCGCGCTCCGCGCTCATGAAGAGCACGTCGAGGAGCGGGCGCTGCTCGGCGGGCGCGGAGAACACCTGGGTCCATGTCTCGCCGCGGTCGCGCGTGGCGAGGATCACCGAATCGTGCCCGACGGCGAGGCCCGACTGGTCGTCGACGAAGTCCACCGCCGTGAGCAACGGCGCAGCGGGCGACTTGGCGCGCTTCCACGTCTTTCCCTGGTCGTCGGAGAAGATCACGAAACCGCGATCGCCCACCGCCACGATCCGCTGGCCCAGGCGCTCGGCATCGGTCAGCAGCAGTCGCTGCACCGTGCGCGCCGCGAGCGGCCCGCCGGCCGTTTCAGGTTCCGGCGCAGCGGCCGCAAAAAAGGCGAGGCCGCAGCCAATGACTGCGGCCCCGAGGGTATGCCTCATCCCGGTGGCCGGGATGGCGCTCAGCGCGTGCCGACGCCGCGCAGGTTCGAGGGCGTGTAGTCGCCCGCGCTGCGCTTCAGCGGCTCGTAGATCAGCTTTTCTTCGCTGCGCAGCCCCATCGCGATGTAGCGCCCCGACTGGAGGTCGTTATGGACCTCGAGCGTGCCGAAGAACATCGGGATGTTGTACCAGTTCTCGTTGTGCTGCTCGGCGTAGCGCCACAGCTCGCCGCGGCCGTCGTACTTGTCCGTGGCGAGCACCGCCCAGCTGTCCTCGTCGATGTAGAACATGCGCTTCGAATAGATGTGGCTGGTGCCGGGCTTGAGCGTCGCTTCCACCACCCACACGCGATGCAGCTCGTAGCGCGCCAGGTCCTGGTTCAGGTGGCCCGGCTTGAGGATGTCGGCGTACTTGAGGCTGGGTTCCGAGAACTTGTACGCGTTGTACGGCACGTACATCTCGCGCTTGCCGACCAGGCGCCAGTTGTAGCGGTCGGTGGCGCCGTTGTACATGCCGAAGTCGTCGTTGGTGCGCAGGCCGTCGGCCGCGGTGCCCGGGTTGTCGTACGCCACGTTCGGCGCCAGGCGCACGCGCCGCTGGCCCGGGTTGTAGGTCCACGCGGAGCGCGGATCCTTGTTCTGGTCGACGGTCTCGTGCACCAGCAGGATCTGTCCCGCGAGGCGGGCCGGCGCGGTGGTGCTCTGCAGGTAGTTGAGGATCTTGTTCGGCTCGCGCTGGGCGGCGGGCTTGGCGCAGTTGCCGTACGAGAAATCGTACTCGTACTCGAACTTCACCAGCGCGTAGTCGCCGGAGCGCGTGACCGCGGCCTGCGACCAGTGCATGCCGAAGGTATCGCCGCGGTAGCGCAGCAACGAGTTCCAGATGGCCTCGTTGCCGTCCTTGGGCTGGGGGAACGGGATGCCGCCGGTGCAGCCGAGCACGCCGTTGCCGCCGGCCGCGAGCTTGGCGCCCGCCGCGCACTGCTTGGTCTCGTTGTAGTGGCACGCGGGGAACGAGGCGCTGCGGCGCGTCGGATACACCACCATCTTGTACCCCGGATACTTCTTCAGCATCGCGTACGCACCGTCGGGCAGGCTCGCCCGGTACTGGTCCGCATTGGCGCCGGTGATCGTGAAGAGGGGCTTGTCCGCGGCGAACGGATCGGGATAGTTGAGCCCCTGGCGGTAGCCCGCGATGGGCTTGGTGATGCCGCCGTCCCAGGCGGGAATGGTGCCGGCGGCATTGCCGGCCTTCTCGGCACCGATTGGCGTGAGGGTGGTGCCGAGCTTGCCCAGGTCCGCGGATGAGAGCTCCGCCGCCGCGGGCGTGGCGAAGGCCGCGCCCAGCGCGAGTGCCGCCCACGTTCTTGCGTTGATGGCCAACATGTTCTTCCTCCTAATAGTTATTGGGTGCCGCGCTGGTCAGAACGAGTAGCTGACCACCACCGAGAAGAAATCGCGATCCTTGAGCGGATTGGCGCTCGAGCACCAGCTCGCCGGCTGGCCCGGCGGGATGGCCGCGGTGCCCACCGGCACGTCGGTGCCGCAGTAGACCCGCCCGCCCCAGTACCCGGTGTACTGCAGGTCCACCAGCCACTTGCGCTGGTAGTCCCACGACACGCCGACGGAGGACGACTTCACGCCCTGGTTGAAGTTGGGCCCGACGCCCTTCACGTCATGGTTGAACGCGATGCGCGGCGAGAGCGTGCCGCCCGCGAGCGCGTTGGCGTACTCGAGACGCGCGGCGAGGCGATAGCCCCACGAGAACTCGGTGAGGAAGCTGTCCGGCGGTTGCGTCGAGAACGCGCTCGAGAGCGTGGCGCCGAACGTGGTCGCGGGCAGGAACACCGCCGGTGCGTTGAACTTGACGCCGCCGAGGTTGTGGAACCAGTTGAAGCCCGCCTCGCCCACCAGCACCAGCTGCTCGGCGCCGGCGATGCTCGGCATCGATTTGGTGCCGGTCAGCTGGAATTGGCTCGCGCGCACGCGCTTGTATCCCTGCATGTAGGTGCCGTCGGGAATCAGCGCGGCGGCGGTGGCGCCCGCGGGCGCCCCGGTGATCTGCGTGAAGCCGGTGATGAGGTTCGGCAGCCCGAGGGAGGCCAGCAGCAGCTCCGGAGTCGCGTACTGCAGCGGCAGGTTCGGCCGGTAGCTGAACTCGCCCTGCAGCGCCACGCCGCCGGGACCCGCGGTATTGAAGCTGAGGCCGTAGAGCTTGATGTCCTCGGGGTACTCGGCGAAATAAGTCGCGGTGCCGCTATGGCAGAGCGCGCGCAGCGCCGCGTTGGTGGCGGCCGCGCCGCAGATGGTCGCTCCGAGCGTAGTCCCGGTGAGCGCCGAAGAGGGCGTGCCCTTGATCCCCGAAAAGAGCGGGATGCGGCTGTGGTAGTTCATGTGGTACAGGCCGAACTCGGTGTTGTTGAGCCCGGTCGCGAGGTAGCGGAGCGCCACGCCGTACTGGCCGTCATCGCTCGGGCTGCGGTCGGGACCGCGAGGCGCCCATACGGACGCCGACTGGTTGACGACGTCGAAGGGCCCATTTGCCGCCACGAAACCGGTATACAGCGGCCCGAACAGCGGACCCACGGTCGGCGGCACCGGGTTGCCGGGCGCGAAGTGCTCGTCGCGGCGGCGTCCGAACGAGAGGATCACGCGGTTCGCGTCGTCGGAGGCGAAATCGTTGTTGGAGAAGTACGAGCCGCGCGGGTCGAGGCGGATCTTGTCGTGGTTGGTGAGGTAGAAGCCCTCGAGCGTGGCGTTCTTGGTGAGCTCGAGGCTCGACCAGATGCCGGTCGTGGGGATGAAGGCTTCCTTCAGCTCCGAGCCGGGAACGCGCAGCTTGGAGACGTCGACCGCGTTGATCACGTTGATGCCGTTCGCGATGAAGGTGCTCTCGCCCCAGCTGATCACCTGGCGCCCGATGCGCACGCGCACGTTGTGGTCGGCGGGCGCGAACGAGGCGAACAGGAATCCGTCGAGGCCCTGCACGCCCTGGCCGAGGCGGTCGCGGCCGGTGGGGCCGAGCTTGTCGCTGTCGTGCAGGTCGAAATCGTAGAAGGCCGTGCCGCGGCCGAAGAAGCCGAAGTTGCGCCACTTGACCTCGACATCGGTCGTCGCCTTGACGATGTTGGCGAACGGCTTGTTCCTTTCGAAGTTGAGGTCGCCGTCATCCTCGTTCACCGAACGCGAGGTGCCGCCGTTGGTGATGCCGATGAGCGTCTTGTCGCGCTCCGCCTCGCGCACCGAGATGCCATAGCTCACGGTGGTGTCGACGTTGGCCTTGATGCCGCTGGGAAACTCGAACTGGAGGGCATGCGCCGGTGCTGCTCCCCACAGCGCGAGCGCCACGGCGAGCGGCAACGCCGCGGGACGGAAGACGCGTTTCATTATTGTTTCTCCTCGTTGAAGTACGCTTTATTGGGGATCCGCGATGCGGGGGCGAATCCAGGTTTTCTGGCGGCTATTGTGCCTTCAGGCGAGCGACTCGAAAAGGCCCGC
>DATLEL010000157.1:0-3477 GCA_035525255.1 Usitatibacter sp. | reverse complement strand
ACGTAATACAGGTTGAAGTCCTGCAGCTCGTAGGGCCCGACCTTCGCCTCGGTTCCCTGCAGCTCGCTGCCGGGGACCAGCTCCGGCGATATCTTCGTGTCGAGGATCGCCTGGAGTGTCGCGGTGGCGCCCGGCTCCAGCTGTCCCGACGTGATCACCCAGCGGACGAGGTATTGGATCAGCGTCTTCGACACCGAGCCGTTCACGTTGTAGTGGCTCATGTGGTCCCCGACGCCGTAGGTGCACCAGCCGAGCGCGAGCTCCGACAGGTCCCCGGTTCCGAGCACGAACGCGTGGCGCTGGTTGGCCAGCCGGAAGAGGTAGTCGGTTCGCAGGCCCGCCTGCACGTTCTCGAAGGTGATGTCGTATACGGGCTCGCCCTTCGCGTAGGGGTGACCCAGGTCCTCCAGCATCTTGCGTGCGACGGGACGGATGTCGATCTCCTCGCCGCTGACCTTGAGCGCGCGCATGAGCTTCCACGCGTTCGACTTGGTCCCCTCCGAGGTGGCGAAGCCCGGCATGGTGAAGCCGAGGATGTTGGAGCGCGGCAGCCCCAGCGCGTCGAAAGCCTTGGCGGCCACCAGCAGCGCGTGCGTAGAGTCGAGCCCGCCGGAGACGCCGATCACGATGCGCTCGCCGTTCGTGACCTGCATGCGCTTCATCAGGCCCTGCACCTGGATGTTGAAAGCCTCGTAGCAGTCCTTGTCGAGGCGCGCGGGATCGTCGGGCACGAACGGGAAGCGGTCGATGCGCCGCTCGAGGCCCACGTCTTCCGTCGAGGGCTCGAACTCGAAGCCGATGCGGCGGAAGCAGTTCTCCGGATCGCCCGCCTCGGCCGCGGCCGCGCTGAAAGACACCGTGCGCATGCGCTCTTGCCGCAGGCGCTCGAGATCCACGTCCGCCACCGCCATCTGGCTCTCGCGGGGGAAGCGCTCGGTCTCGGCGAGCAAATCGCCCATCTCGTGGATCGTGGCCTGCCCGTCCCATGCGAGGTCCGTGGTGCTCTCGCCGGGCCCAGACGCGGAGTAGACATACGCGGCGTGGCAGCGCATCGCCTGCGAGGCGCAGAGGGTCGCGCGGGCTTCCGCCTTGCCGATCACGACATTCGAGGCGGACAGGTTGCAGAGCACCAGCGCGCCCGCGAGGGCCCCTTGCGACGACGGCGGCGTGGCGGTCCAGAAATCCTCGCAGATCTCCACGTGGAAGGTGAAGTCGGGGAAGCCCGAGGCCGCAAACAGCAGGTCCACGCCGAAGGGGACCGTCTCGCCGGCGATCTCGACCTCCAGCCCGCGCAGGCCCACGCCCGGCGAGAACCAGCGGCTCTCGTAGAACTCGCGGTAATTCGGCAGGAAGGATTTCGGCACGACGCCCACGATGCGGCCGCGCGCGATCACTACGCCGCAGTTGTAGAGGCGCTGGTTGCGCCGTATGGGCGCGCCGACGATGCACACGTGCCTCATGTCGCGAGAGGCCTGGACCAGCTTGCGGATCGCCTCCTCCACGCCATCGAGCAGCGCGTCCTGCAGCAACAGGTCGTCGATCGCGTAGGCGCTCAATCCCAGCTCGGGAAAGAGCATCAGGTCGGCGTGGCGCGCTTCGCCCGCCCGCATCATGGCGAGGGTTTCAGCGCAGTTGCCGAGCGGGTCCCCCACGTGGATGCGCGGGGTGCACGAGGCGACCCGGACCATGCCCTGCCGGTGGATCGAGAAGAATGGGCTCAACGGGGGGCGCTTGTGATTTGGCGGAGAGGGTGGGATTCGAACCCACGGAACGGAGACCGTTCGCCTGATTTCGAGTCAGGTACATTCGACCACTCTGCCACCTCTCCGGTGACTCGAAGCCTGCGATTTTACCAGCTTTGCTAAGCTCGCCCCTGCCCTGCAGAGGAGGAACGATGAGAATCCCGCCGTGGAATCCTGAAGACGCGCCGCGCGATCCCGCCGTGGTGGAGGCGGTGATGAAACGCCGTGGCGGGAAGCTGATGGCGCTCGATCGCGCGTTGCTGTGGAGCGAGCCTCTGGCGCGCGGCTGGAACGCGTATCTCGGGGAAGTGCGGCAGAACTTCGCGTTCGATCCGCGCCTGAAGGAGATCGCCATCTGCACGGTGGCGAAGATCACGGGCGCCCACTACGAGTTCTCGCACCACTGGCCCCACTACCTCAAGGCGGGCGGCACGGCCGCGCTGCTGGCGGCGATGGATGACGTCGATCAGGCCGTGTCGAGCACACTCCTCAGCGAAGACGAGCGCCTGTGCATGCGTTATGCCATCGCGATGACGCGTTCCGTGAAAGTCCCGGACGAACTTTTCGCCCAGGTGAAGGAACGCTTCGGGATCACGGGCGCGGTGGAGCTGACGGCCTCGATCGCGGCCTACAACATGGTTGCCCGCTTCCTCGTGGCGCTGCAGGTGGGCGACTAGGTAACCGCGGGTTGGGGCAGCAGTCGCTCCGTCTCGCGCCGGACCACCTCGTAGCACTCGCAGGACATCTCCTCGAGGCGCTTGCGGTCCAGCACCTCGATGCGGCCGCGCTGGTAGACGATGACGCCCGCCTTCTGCAGCTTGCCCGCGGCTTCGGTCACGCCTTCGCGGCGCACCCCGAGCATGTTGGCGATCAATTCCTGCGTCATGTTGATTTTCAGGGTCTTCAGGCGGTCGAGGCTCAGCAGGAGCCAGCGGCAGAGCTGCTGGTCGACCGAGTGATGCCGGTTGCAGATCGCGGTCTGCGACATCTGCGCGATGAGCGATTGCGTGTAGCGCAGCATCAGATGCTGCATGCTGCCGCCGCGGCTGAATTCGCGGCGTACCAATTCCGCCGGCAGTCGATAGGCGTGCCCCTCGCTCTGCACGACGGCCCTGCTTGGCGTGGATTCGCCGCCCATGAAAATGGAGATGCCCACGACGCCTTCGTTGCCGACGACGGCGATTTCCGCGGAGGCGCCGTTCTCCAGCACGTACAACAGGGAAATGATGCAGTCGGTGGGCAGGTATACGTGGGTCAGGTCGCGGCCCGCTTCGTAGACGACCTCGCCCAGCGCCATCGAGCAGTTTTGCATCTCGGGCTCGATGCGCTTCCGCTCGGCGGATGAGAGCGCGTCGAGCAAGTAATTGTGGGGGTCCCGTGGGGACTCGTGCTGGGAAGGGGTCATTCCCTATTGTGCGCTTCCGAACATAGTTGTGCCCGGCCCACCGAACCAAGGCCGTGCGTCGGCGTCTCACCGCAGCCCTGACCCCTCTCCAAGGAGACGACATGCTCTATACCATCGCAATCATCCTGATCATCCTGTGGCTGCTAGGCCTGGTGAGCTCCTACACCATGGGCGGCCTGATCCACATCCTGCTCGTGATCGCCGTGATCGTCGTGATCCTGAACCTGGTTCGGGGCCGGCGCGGACTCTGACGACGCGTTTCGTCGCCAAGGAAAAGCCCCGCCGAAGCGGGGCTTTTCGTATCACCCCGGCGCACCGGCGCGCGATCTA
>DATLEL010000149.1:0-15345 GCA_035525255.1 Usitatibacter sp. | reverse complement strand
TTGCCGGAGGACGCGTGGCGCGACATCTCTGCGGTCACGATGACCGACTTGAAGTCCCCCGACAGCTGCACCGATTTCACCGTGCCCACGTCGACTGCCTTGTGCTTGATCTTGGTCTTGCCGGGCTCGATGCCCTCCGCGCTCGCGAACTGGATGGTGATGGTCGGGCCCTGCTCGAGGAACGACTTGAATGCGATCCAGCCGCCGATCAGCAACGCCACCAGCGGCACGATCCAGATGGGCTGCAGCAGCCGCGGGCTGCTCTTCGCCGGCACCGCGGCCGGGACTTCCTCGGGATCGGGGATGCGCGCGGACTCAGCCACGGGCTTCCTCCAGGCCGTCCCAGGTGAGGCGCGGATCGAAGCTCTGCGAAGCGAGCATCGTCAGCACCACCACGGCGCCGAATGCGATGGCACCGGGCCCGGGAAGGATCGACGCGATCAGGTTGAACTGCACCAGCGCCACCAGCGTGGCGCCGACGAAGATGTCGACCATCGACCAGCGGCCGATGTACGCGGTGGCGCGATAGAGCCGCGCGCGCGCCTGCGGGCGCCAGCGCGAGCGGCGCTGCGCTGAAGTCAGCAGGACCGCCATGGAGATCAGTTTCGCGCCGGGCACCACGATGCTCGCGACGAAGACGATCGCCGCCAGCACCCAGGAGCCGGTGACCCAGAGGTGCACCACGCCGCTCATGATGGTGTCGGTGGTGGTCTGGAAGATGGAGCCCGTATGCAGCACCGGCAGCAGGTTTGCCGGGATGTAGAAAATGCCTGCCGCGACCAGGAACGCCCAGGAGCGCGCGATGCTGTTGGGCTTGCGGAAGTGCAGGTGCGCGCCGCAGCGTGCGCACGCGAGCTCTCCGGAACCCGCCGCGCGATTGATCATCCGGCACGCGGAGCAAAGCACCATGCCGCGGCGCGCCGCCGTGGCAATGTTCATGCGCGCACCGCGTCGATCTCGTCCTGGAGCGCTTCGGCGCGCTGCCACAAGGCGTGCGGCTCGAACGACGCGAGCCCCGCGGTGAGCAGCAGGATGTATCCGCCCAGCGCATACAGCGCGACGCCCGGGTAGACGGTCGCGATCTCCGTGAGCTTCACCAGCGAGACCAGCGCCCCGAGGATGAACACGTCCACCATGCCCCAGGGCCGCACCGCGTGCGCGATGCGGAAGGCGGTGGGCAGCCCGTCCGGGATCACGCGCAGCCTGAGCGGCAGCAGCATGTAGAGGAACACCGCGAGCTCGATCGCCGGCACCACGATCGCCGTCATCAGCACCAGCAGTGCCACGCTCGGCATGTCGTGCTCGTACAGCGCGCGCGAGGTGTCCAGCAGCGTGGCCGAGCGTTGGATGCCCTGCGCATCGAGCTCCATCAGCGGATACGTGTTGGCGATGGCGAACAGCACCGCGGCCGCGAGCATGAAGGCCAGCGTGCGGTCGAGGCTGTGGGGCTTGTCGCGCTCGAGGTCCGCGCCGCAGCGGACGCACTCGGCGCAACCGTTGCGGGGGAGGGGCACCTCGCGCTGCAGCGCATCGCATTCCGGGCACGCGAGCAACCCGTTGGTTTTCATCGTCATTTGAGCATTAGTCCGGTGCTAGACTGGGTCGTTCCATGGACGCTCCCGATTTTCCCGCCGCCGCCGGCCGCGGCCTGCTCGCGCGCGCCGAGGCCCTCGGCCGCCACAGCGACTCGCCGCTGCATTACACCCGCACCTTCCTCACGCCCGCGCACCGGCAGGCGGCGGCGGTGATCGCGGGATGGATGCGCGAGGCCGGCATGGCGGTGCGCGTGGATGCCATCGGCAACGTGATCGGGCGGTACGACGGCACGGGATCGGGGACGCTTCTCATGGGCTCGCATTTCGACTCGGTCCGCAACGGCGGCAAGTATGACGGAGTGCTGGGCATCCTGATTCCGATCGCGTGCGTGGCGGAGTTGCACCGGCGCGGCGAGCGGCTCGCCGTGGCGGTCGAGATCGCCGCGTTCTCCGACGAGGAGGGCGCGCGTTTCCAGACGAGCTTCCTCTCCAGCCGTGCCCTGATCGGCCGCTTCGATGCGACGCTGCGCGAGCGACGCGATGCCGACGGTGTCTCCTTCGACGACGCGATGCGGGAGGCGGGGCTCGACGCCGGGGCCATCGGTTCCGCCCGCATCGACGTTTCGCGGCTCGCGGCTTACGTGGAGGTGCACATCGAGCAGGGACCGGTGCTGCTGGAGCGCGAGCTGCCGCTGGGAGTCGTGACCACCATCGCGGGCGGCTCGCGCCACCTGGTGCAGGTGCGCGGCGAAGCGGGCCACGCGGGCACCGTGCCGATGACGATGCGCCACGACGCGCTAGCCGCCGCCGCCGAGATGGTGCTCGCGGTCGAGCAACGCTGCTCGGCCGGGGGCTCGCTGGTGGGCACCGTCGGCATCCTCAAGGTGCGTGACGGCACCGGCAACGTGATCCCGGGAGAGGTCGAGCTCACCTGCGACATCCGCGCCGGCGACGACGCCACCCGAGCTGCGGCCGAGCGCGATGTCTTCGCGGCGTTCGACGCCATCGCCGCGCGCCGCGGCGTCACGGTGCAACGCACCCGGACCCACGAGGTGCACGCCGTCCCCTGCGCGCCCTGGTTGCGGGACCGCCTGGCAGCGGCCGTGAAGAAAATGGGGTCAGACCCCATTTCGCTTCCGAGCGGTGCAGGCCACGACGCGATGATCCTGGCCGAGGTGACGGACGTCGGGATGCTGTTCGTGCGATGTGGCGCGGGAGGCGTGAGCCACAACCCGGCCGAGACGGTGACCGCGGAGGATGCAGGCCTCGCCGCAGCAGCGCTGCTGCGTTTCCTGCGCGACTTCGAGGCGCCTAGCGGACCAGCTTGAGCGCGGGGCGTGCGGCCGCGCCCGCGGCCTTGCAGTGCTCGGCGATGAGGGAGACTTGCCGCGCCAGCGCCGCCGGCATGCGGCTGCGCCCGTCGAGAATCCCGCGAGTCCACTGTGCGGTCGCCGCCGCATCACGCCCCGGCAATTCGAGATCCTTCTCGCCGTCGCCCATCAGGTGCGTGACGGTGCTGCCGTCGGGAGCGACCTGCTCCACGGGCTGCGGCGCATGCAGCCGCACCACAGGCTCGCCTTCGACGCCGCGCATCAGGAATACGTTGGCGGGCGTGCCGGCGAGCATGTCGCGCAGCAGGCGCATGAAATCCGGGTGCGTCACCGCGATGAGGCGGCAGGCGGCGGCGCCCGGGACCTCGCGCGGCAGCAACAGCTTCGCGATGGTGTGACCGCAGTTACGCACGCCTACCGCGAGGCGCACGTCGATGAGGCGCGCCAACGGTTCCGAGAGCACCGCCAGGGGCACGGGCGCGACCAGCCGCTCGTCCAGCCGCGACTCGGCTTCCGCCACCGACGCAACAGGCGCGTGTCCGAGCAGCGAAAGGATCGCAAAGCTGTCTACGCGTTGCGGCTCCTGCGCGGCGCCATGGAGGAGGACGGGGACGCCTTCCCGTGCGAGCGCGAGCGCCAGCAGCGGTACCAGGTTGGGCATCTTGCGGGAGCCGTTATAGGTGGGCAGCACCACCGGCATCGCACGGCGCGGCGGCAGCTTCATCGGCTGCACGTGGGGCGCCAGCGCGTCGAGCATCCCGGCCAACTCTTCCACGGTCTCGCCTTTCACCCGAAGCGCCACCAGCAGCGCGCCCAGGGCGACGTCCGCCACCTCGCCCGCGAACACCGCCGCGAACAGCGTGCGCGCCTGCTCGCGCGTCAAGCTGCGCGCGCCATGCTCGCCGCGTGCCAGGTCCTTCAGGTACGGCCGGGGGTCGAATGTCGGGATCATCGGGGGCAGGTTACCCAAAATTGGGGTCTGACCCCATTTACCGCCGGTTCGGCGCGGGAAGTGCTGAAAATTACGCAGATCGGCCCCCCGGCTTGGAGCTATGATGGCGTCGCAGTTCAACCTTGGGTGGAGCCAAAAATGACGACCAAAGACAAGACGCGGGACGGCGAACTTTCCGAGCAGCAGCTGGACGGCGTGTCCGGCGGCCAGGAAGTCCGCAAGATGGAAACCATCGTGGTGACGGCCAAGCGCCTGCCGCCCGAGCCGAAGGTGGTGAAGATGGAGACCATCACCGTCACCGCCCAGCGCGACAAGCCGGACGCATCCAGCACCCGCATCGCCGGCATTGCCGGGACCACCAAGAAGAACTAGGCCACCTGGCGCGCGAGCATCGCGGAGAACGGTCCCCGTTCGCCCGCGAGCTGCCGGAACGTCCCCTGCTGGGCGATCCGGCCGTGCTCCAGCACCACGATGCGGTCGGCGTGGCGCACCGTATTCAGGCGGTGCGCGATAACGATGCGCGTGGCCCGCAACTTCCCCAGCTCCGCGAGCACCGCCGCCTGCGACACGTTGTCGAGCGCGCTGGTCGCTTCGTCCAGCAGCAGGATGCGCGGATCGCCCAACAGCGCGCGTGCGAGCAGCACACGCTGGCGCTGCCCGCCCGATAGCGTGCTGAGGCCCTCCCCCACCACCGTGTAGAGCCCCATCGGCATCGCTTCGATGTCGCGGGCCAGCCCCGCGCGGCGCACCGCGTCCCACGCCGCATCCACCCCGAGGTTGGTCGCGCCCACGATGTTGGTGAGCAGGTCGCCGCCCCAGAGCTTGCCGCCCTGCAGCACCGTGCCGAGGCGGCCGCGGAGGTGGCGCAGGTCGAGGCCGGCCAGGTCGTGCTGGTCGTAGAGCACGCGACCGGCGCGCGGCGATTCGAAGCCCAGCAGCAGCCGCAGCAGCGTCGATTTCCCGGAGCCGCTCGCGCCCACGATCGCCACGTACTCGCCGGCGCGGATGTCGAGCGTCACGTCGTGCAGCACGTCGGGACCGCCGGGGTAGGCGAAGCTGGCGCGCTCGATGCGGATCGCGCCCTGGGGATCGTGGCGAAGCCCCGTTCCGCTCGCATCTTCCGGCGGCGTCTCGAGGATGGGCCGCGCGCGGTCCCACACCGGCTTGAGGTTGACAACGTCCAGCACCGTGGATACCAGCATGTGCACTCCGCCCAGGAGCGCGAACATGGAACCGTGAAAGGCCACGAACTCACCGGTGCTCAAGGCCTGCGTCGGCGCGAGGTTCCACGCGAGCGCCAGCACCAGCACGGTGGCGGCAGGATAGAGGAGGCTCAGCGCCACCGCTTCGCGGTTCGAGAGCAGTGCCGCCTCGCGGTTGGCATCGCGGAACGCATCGTACTTGCGATACCACTCGCGGAAGATGCGACCCTCGGCCGCCGCGGCTCGGAGCTTGGCGATGCCGGCGAAGAGCTCGAAGGTCATGGCGCCGAGCTTGCCGTCCAGCGCTTCGATGCGCGGCCCGATGCGCAGGCGCTTGAGCCCGAGCGTGACCGAGATCGCCACCACCAACAGCGCCACCGCCAGCGCGGCCATGGTGAGCGGCACGCTGTACGCCAGCATGAGCCCCAGGTTGGCGAGCAGGAAGAGCGAGGTCACGAACGTGGAGATGGTCGACCCGGTGATGGTGCGCTGCACGGTATTGACCGATCCCATGCGCAGTGACAGGTCGCCGCTCGCGAAGCGGCGAAAGAACGCCGCCGGCGCGGAGACCACGCGATCCACCAGGGCCGCCTGCATGCCGACACCGACCCGCGCCTCGAAGCGCAGCACCGCCAGCGTGCGCAGGATGTCGAGGGCGATGAGCGCCACCCCGGCGACCGCGAGCGCGCCGATCGTCCCCGCCACCATTCCAGTCGCGTGCGCCGGGATCGCATGGTCGATGAGCCACGCGGTGGCCGCGGGCGTGACAAGGCCGGCCAGGGCGGCGGCGAATCCCGCGAGCAGCATCAGGGACAGGTCCGCACGCCCCTGCCGAAACGCGAAGCGCAGGATGTCGCGCGCATCCAGCGCGCGCGCGGCGAAGCGCGCGTGGAAGGAGAACGCGAACGGTGACAGCCGCTCGGCCACGCGCGCGGTCACCGGCCACTCCACGGCGCTGCGCCCGTCGGGATGCGAAGCCAGCATTCGATAGCCCCCGCCGCTCCGCGGCAGCAACGCGACCCAACCCGTGCCCGCCGCGAGCAACGCGTTCGGCAGCGGCTCCTCGCCGCGCGCCACCCGCCGCCGGTCCGCGACGCGCGCGATCATCGGCACCGCTGCCTGCATCCACCATCCCGCGTCGAGCAGCACCCGACGCGAGCGCATGCCGGCAGCCAATGCGAGCTCTTCCACGGCGTCGACCGCCTCGGAAACTGGTGTCAGACACGGGTCTGACGCAGCGCCGTGTCTGACACCTGGGTCCGACCCCATTCCTAGCAGGCAAAACGCCGAGGGAAGGGTGGTGGCCTTGAGGGCGAAGCCGGGATCGTCCATCAGGCGTCCGCCGATTCGGAGGCGACGAGGGCGGCGTAGCGGCCGCCGGGGCGCGTGGCGAGGTCGTCATGGGTGCCGCGCTCGACCACGCGGCCGGCTTCGAGCACCACGATCTCGTCGGCGTCGCGCACGGTGGAGAGGCGATGGGCGACCACGAGGCAGGTGACGCGCCGCGCGCGCAGGTTCGCTTCCACCTGCGCCTCGGAGGCGGGGTCGAGCGCGCTGGTGGCTTCGTCGAGGATCAGGAGCGACGGCTCGCGCGCGAGCGCGCGTGCGATCTCCAGGCGCTGCCGCTGCCCCCCGGAGAGGTTGCGCGCGCCTTCCTGCAGCGGAGCCTCGAGGCCGCCCTCGCGCCGCGCGATCTCGTCGCCGAGCGCCGCATCGCGCAGGGCCGCCTGCACCTTCTCGTCCGCCACCGCGTCCCACAGCGTGAGGTTCTCGCGCACGCTGCCCTCGAAGAGCGCCACGTCCTGGTCCACGTAGGCGACCGAGGCCGCGATGTCCGCGCGACCGTGGGCGGCCCGCGCCTTGCCGTCGAAGAGGATTTCGCCGCTCCACGGCGCATAGAGTCCGGCGGCCAGGCGCGCGAGCGTCGACTTCCCCGAGCCGGAAGCGCCCACCAGTGCGACGCGCCCGCCGGGCCTCACCGCGAGCGAGAACGATTCGATCAGCGGAGGCTCGCCCCGGTTGTACCCGAACGACACGTCGCGGAATTCGATCGCGCCGGCGAGCCGCGTGGAAGCCGGGGTCTCACCCGTGCGCGACACCGCCACGCCGTGCTCGGGCTCGTGATTCAGCACGTCGTCGAGCCGGGCCAGGTCGCCGCGCAGGGTCTGCATCTTCTGGGTCGCGCCGAAGAGCGCATGCACCGGCGCCGTAAATCCCGCCAGCAGCACCTGGAACGCCACCAGGTCGCCCACGCTGAACGCGCCATCGATGATGAGCGCGGCACCCAGCCCCAGCACGGCGAGGTGCGCCACCAGCCCGAGCAGCCCCGGCACTTCGCCGAGGAGCAGCGTCGATCGCTGCGCGCGGATCGACGCGTTGATGAACTGCACCTGCAGCCCCATCCACTTGCGGAAGAGCGCCGTCTCCTGCCCGCCCGCCTTGATGCTCTCGATGTTCGCGAGCGCGCCGGTCGCGGTCCCGGCGAGCTTGCCCGCCTGCACCGAGAGCTCCTGGGATATCTCGGCCGTACGATGCGCGAGCGCGCGCCATGCGAGGAGCTCGAGCCCCACGCATCCCACCACCACCGCCGCGAGGCGCGAATCGAGCCGCACCATCAGCACCAGGAAGAAGCTCGCGGTGATCAGGTCCAGCGCGAGGTGGGCGAGGTCGCGCGAGATGGTCTCGGCGGCGCGCTCGTTCAGGTCGACGCGCGCGGCGATCTCGCCCGGCGAGCGCTGCGAGTAGAACGTCATCGGCAGTGCCAGCGCATGCGCGAGGAAGCGGCTCGCGGAGGCCCGCGCCGCGCGCCCGAAGCTGTCCATGAGGAAGCGGGCCTGGATTCCCAGCAGCAGCGAGCGCGCGAGGGCCGCCGCGATGAGGCCCGTCAGCAGCGGCATTGCGGCGCCGGGGAGCTTCGCGACCAGCACGTCGTCGACGAAGCGGCCGAGCAGCCAGGGCAACAGCAACCCCGGCAGCACCAGCATGAGCCCGATGAAGAATGCGATGGCGACCGCGCGGTGGAAGCCCGAGAGATAGCGGCGCAGCGAGCGCAGGGCCGAGGGCGCATGCCCGCCACGCTTGAATTCGGGCGAGCGCTCGAAGGTGAGCACCACGCCGGTGAAAGCCTGGTCGAACTCGGTGGCGTCGATGCTGCGGCGCCCGCGCGCGGGATCGTTCAGGTAGGCGCGCCCACCGTGGAATCCCTCCACCACCACGAAATGGTTGAAGTTCACGAACGCGATCGCGGGCAGCGGCAGCGCGGCGATCTCGTGGGGCTCCTTGCGGAAGCCCCGCGCCACGAGCCCGTGCGCGCGCGCCGCGCGCAGCAGGCCGCCCGCCTTGCTGCCGTCGCGGCTCACGCCGCAATCCACGCGCATCTGCTCCAGCGTCACGTGACGGCCGTGGTGCGCCAGCACCATCGCAAGCGCGGCAGCGCCGCACTCCACCGCCTCCAGCTGCAGGATGGTCGGGACGCGCGCGAGCGGCGTGTCGGGCAGCGGCGCGCGGGGCGCGACCTCGGCCGGCTGCGCTTCCTCCCCGCCTAGCGAGCCGTCAGCAGCCATGCGGCGAACGCGGCGGTGAACACCAGCAGCACGAAGAGCGCGGCGAGCAGGCGCCGCGGATAGGCGGGCAATCCCAGGCGCTCATCCAGCCGCTCCGGCGACGCGAGGCGATCGAGTGCCGCCTTGCGGAAGATCGAGGAGTCGGCCATCAGCCCGCGAGGCGCCGCAGCATGCGATCGAAGCGCGCCCCGGCCAGGTGCACGTTGTCCAGCAGGTCGTCGTTCAGCTCGTCCTTGGCATGCACGTCGTCGGTCGCCGCGCCGTAGCCGAAGCGCTGCGTGGTCTGGCGCATGCGATCGGCCATGAATACGCATAGGGCGCGGTAGAAGCGCGAGGCGAAGCCCAGGTCCGAGGCGAGCTTCTCGCGCACGCGTGCATCCGAGATGCGCAGCAGCGTGCAGTTGGCCACCACCTCCACCGAAACGGTGGTCGGCGCCGGATCCACGAGCGACATCTCGCCCACGATCTCGCCCGATTCGAGCAACGCGATCGGGTCACCGGCTTTCGTCTTGATGGCGAGGCGGCCATCGAGCACGAAATAGAGGTTGTCCACGCGGGCGCCCAGCGGGATCAGCACGTTGCCGGGCTCGAAGTGCACGCGGTCGCCCGCCTGCGCGAGCCACTCCACGTCGCCGTCGGTGAGCTCGCTGAAGATGAACAGGACCTTGCGCATGGCGGCTCCCCCCGTTGTTTCCGCGAGTGTAACGGAGGCAATTCTTTCCGCGGCGATGTGCCGAATTGTCCGTAGCGCCGGCCGTTCGCGCGGCGCTATGTTGGGCGCATTCCTATAAAGCTTCACCGCGCACGCAACATGGCAGCCATCCGAGAGACCGTCCCGGTCGCGCAGCTCTATGCGATCCTGGACCGCGAATTCAAGCTCCTGCGCTCACCTGCCTGCAAGGCGTGCACGGTGCCGCTGCCGTATTGGCGCAAGCCTCCCGACGACGTCTCGGCGAACTGGTTCATCGGCACCCCGACCATCTGCCGCCACAGGTGCCACATCCTTATCGCCGAATTGCTCGCCGAGCTGTGGACCCGCTACGAGATAGATCGCACGCCGACACGGGGGGCCGCGCTGTAAGACAGGACCCGCTTCGTGGCGCGCCGTAGTCCGAATGGGGTATGTCCTACACGCCGATTCATTCCGCAGCAGGACGTTGGAAGAATGGCCTCCGTGCATCCCAACTTTCGCACGGAGCGTCGATGGCCTGGTACCGCGTGGTTTTCTGGCAGCAGGATCCCGAAGCACGCCACTACGACGTGGAGGCGTTCGTGAAGGATTACTGCCACAGTTTCCGCAGCGCGGGACTGCGCACGCCGGCCGCGTTCGAGCGCCGCTCGGACGATGCGCGCACGTTCTACCTCAATCCCCTCGCCTCGTCGTTCTACTTCAACGGGCCGTGCCGCTCGGAGCGGGCGACCACGCTGCTGCAGAAGGGGATGGCGCGGCCGCTGCTCGCGCCGCCGGACATCACGCTCTGCCGGCCGGTGGCCTGCGGCTAGACCGGACAGCCGTTCGTGTCGATCTCGACGGTGGATTCGAACCCCGGAGCGTCCAGGCGGGTGTGCACCGGGCGGAAGACGAATAGCGTGCCCGTAGGCGTGGAGCGCAACTCCTCCAGCACCCTCCAACCGTCGCGCTCGTGAAGGCCCGCGCTCGCCATGTTCGCGGCGAGCGTGGTCTTGGCAGCCTGGATCCGCGCGAAGACTGCGGCGGCCAGTGCCTTGTCGGGTTTTTCCATGCCTTGATTTTACCGATCTAGCCCGCCGGTGGGGAGTGCGGCGAATCTTTCCTCCCGCGGCGGGTCAGGGAGAGGCTATGAGAGGATTTCGATGACCCCAGGCCCGGTGGGAATGGCGAGCACCCCGATCGGCACCATCTTCCTGTACGAGATGGCCGCCGGGGACCTGCAGGAGTATTCGCGACAGCCCTACGAGGACGCGCGCGATCGCGTGCGCTGGCTGTTGTCGCGCGTCGCGAGCAGGAGCAGCACCGGCAATGGCAACGGCGACGATCGGCCGGCGATGCTCACTCGCGAGGAGACCGCGGCGCTCGCGGACGCCGACGTGGAATCGCTGGTGGAAGTCTTCCTCACGTCGCCCGCGAATCAATGGCATTCACGCAAGGCCCAGGATGCGGGCACGCTAGCGTTCCGGGGCGAGGACGAGAGTGCGGTCGCGTACCTCGATCGCCTGGTGGGATGGCGCGCGACGCTGCCCGCGGAGGCCGCGCCGCGGCGTGACGCGTTCGTCCCGTTCGCGAGCGAGGCCCCGCGCCCGCAAGCCGCGGACGCCGGTACCTCATCGGTTCTCGGGTGGGTCTCGGCGGGGCTCGCCATCAGCGTCCTGCTGTCCACCGCGGCCCTCGCCTTCGCCGCGATGTCGTACTTCGAGGGCAAGGCCGACCACCAGGCGAACGAGGCATGGCGCGCGGACATGCTGCGCATGCAGCAGGAAGCCAAGCCCGCGGGATCGGACAAGCTGGTGGCGGAGCTTTCGGCGGAGAACGCGCGCCTGCGCTATCGGCTGGAGCTGGTGGATGCGAAGGTGCGTTCGCCTGTGCGGCCGAGCGCTCCGCGGCCTGCGCCCAAGCCGCAGCCCGCGCGCAGCGGGCGCCAGGCGGCGCGCTGATCCGGGATTCGATTCGGTGGTGCCGGGAGGGGGAATCGAACCCCCATGGTGTTGCCACCGCGGGATTTTGAGTCCCGTGCGTCTACCGATTCCGCCATCCCGGCGCGGGAAGGACCCCAAATTATAATCGGTCGGTGCGCCTCTCCGACTTCGACTACGCGCTTCCCGCCGAGCTGATTGCGCAACATCCGGCGCCGGAGCGCACCGCGAGCCGCTTGCTGCATGTCGACGGCGCCCGCGGAATCCTCGCCGACCTGCGCTTCACCGATCTCGTCACGCTGCTCGCGCCGGGCGACCTGCTGGTCGTGAACGACACGCGCGTCATCAAGGCGCGGCTGCACGGTCGCAAGGACTCCGGCGGGGAGGTCGAGGTGCTGGTCGAGCGCATCGTCGACGAGCGGCGCGCGCTTGCTCAGGTGCGCGCGAGCAAGCCGCCGAAGGCGGGGCGCCTGCTGCTATTCGACGGCACGGCGGCCGAGGTGGTGGGGCGCGCGGGCGAGTTCTACGAGCTGCGCTTCGAAGGCGGCGTGCTCGACGCGCTCTCGCGGCACGGCGAGATCCCGCTGCCCCCTTACATCACGCACGCGCCGGGCAGCGACGACGATGCGCGCTACCAGACGGTGTACGCGCGTGCGCCGGGTGCGGTCGCCGCGCCGACGGCGGGACTGCACTTCGACGACACCCTGTTGGCCGCGTTGCGTGCGAAGGGCGTCGGCACCGCGAGCGTCACGCTGCATGTCGGCGCCGGCACCTTCCAGCCGGTGCGCGTGGACGATGTCTCGCAGCACGTCATGCACTCCGAGTGGTTCGAGATTCCGCCGGCGACGGTGGATGCGATTGCGCGCGTGCGGGAGAAGCGTGGGCGCGTGGTGGCGGTGGGAACGACAGCGCTGCGCGCGCTCGAATCCGCGAGCCCGGAGGGCTCCACCATCCCCTGCGCCGGCGCGGGGGAGACGCGCCTCTTCATCGTCCCCGGCTATCGCTTCCGCGTGGTCGATCGGCTCATCACCAATTTCCACCTGCCGCGCTCTACGCTGCTCATGCTGGTGAGCGCCTTCGCCGGCTCGGCCACCATCCGCCGTGCCTACGCCCATGCCGTCACCGAGCGCTACCGCTTCTTCAGCTACGGCGACGCCATGCTGCTGGAAAATGGGGTCTGACCCCAATTAGTGGAAATGGATGCGGTTGCGGAGCTCGGTGATGCGCTCGTGGGGCGGGAGCGGGTCGGGCCACGGGGTGGCGAGGGCGGAATCGAGGGAGCGCCGCTCGAGGTGGTTGGCGGCATTCACCAGCAGCGAGCCGATCCAGCGCAGGCCCTCGGCGTACCAGATGGAACGCGACAAGGCGGCACTCACTGGATCACCACCCAGGAGGGCGCCAGCGCCTGCACCACGGTGCGGCCATCCTTCTCGACCAGCAGCGAATCGCCCATCACCACGATGTGGTCGTTGCGGTCGTCTTCCTCCGTGACCCACACGCTGCCCATGGCGGCGTGGATGCGCTTGCCGGCGGCATCATCGAGGGTGAGCACCTGCCCGGTCTGCAGGCAGAGCATCGGGTCCTTCATGTTGACTTGCATGGCAGCCTCCTTGCTGGATGCGCGGGATGCATGCAGAATGCCGCTTCCCGTGGCGTGAATCTTCGCCGCGCGCAGGGGCTCCATCAAACGAAATCGCCGCATGTTTCCCATGCGCCCGAGGAATGCCAAACGCCACCCGACCACTGCCGCCGCTGGATCTCCTGCTGGGATTCGAATCGGCGGCACGCCACCTGAGCTTCACCCGCGCGGCGGGAGAGCTCTTCCTCACGCAGTCCGCCGTGAGCCGCCAGATCCAGGCGCTCGAGGAGTTCGTGGGCGTGGCGCTCTTCGAGCGGCGCCACAAGTCCCTCGCGCTCACCGAGGCGGGCACCGTGTATTTCCGTGCCGTGGCGCCCATTCTCGACCAGCTGCGCGACGCCACCCGCAAGCTGCGCGAGACCCGCACCGGCCACGTCCTCACCGTGACGACCACCATCTCGTTCGCGTCGACGTGGCTGGTGCCGCGCCTCGCCCGCTTCCGCAAGGAATATCCGCGGGTGGACGTGCGTATCAAGGCGACCCACGAGGTGGTGGACCTGGAGCGCGAGGGCATCGACCTGGCGGTACGCGATTGTCCCAACGGCAATGCGCCCCCGGATGCCGAGTACCTGGTGGGCGAGCACCTCGCCGCGATGTGCAGCACCGGCTACGCGAAGGAAGCGCGCAGCGCCCGCCGCCCGCTCCTCAAGCCCGAGGACCTGCGCCACCACGTGATCCTGCAGCTGCACGATCCCGGCGGGCGTTGGCCCTGGCTATCGTGGGCGGCATGGCTGGAGGCGATGGGCATCGAGGAGATGACACCCGCCGGGACCCTCACCTTCGACCAGTACGACCAGGTGATGCAGGCCGCCCTGCACGGCCAGGGGATCATCCTCGGGCGCATGTCGCTGGCCAACCAGTACATCCGCGAGAAACGCCTGGTGCCGCTCTTCGGCCGCCAGCAGCGGCTCGCGCGCGCGTTCCACGCGGTGCTCGCGAAGGGCGCGCGCGATCGCGCCGAGGTGCGGCAGTTCGTCGAGTGGCTGCGGGAGGAGATCCGCCGCGATGCCGCGGTGGAAGGCGCGCGGGCTGCTTAGTTGACGGCGCGGCGCGGGCGCGGCGCGTTCTTCTCGTTGATGCGCGAATTCGCCGAGACGTGCTGGCGCAGGAACTCCATCTGGTCGGCGAGGATGCGGCGGTTCGCGAGGATCAGGAATTCCGCGCGGTTGGGAATGTACGGCGCGTAGATCAGCTGCATGTGCGCCTCTTCCGGCGTGCGGCTGCCTTTCTTCTGGTTGCACGCGCGGCACGCGGTCACGACGTTCATCCAGGTGTCACGCCCGCCGCGCGACATCGGCATGATGTGGTCGCAGGTGAGCCGGTACGGAGTGAAGTCGCCTCCGCAGAAGGCGCAGATGAAGCAGTCGCGGTTGAAGAGCTCGCGGTTGTTCAGGGGCGGGACCTGGTTGAAGCCCTTGATCGCGAGCGCCTTGCCGCGGATCGCGATGATCGAGTTGGCGGTGATGCTGGATCGGGCCCCGGTCTTGTGGCAATTGCCGCCCCAGACGGTGAAGGCCTCGCGCCCGGTCTCCCAGGCGACGCGCTCCTTGGCGTAATACCACACCGCCTGCTGCCAGGTGACCCAACGGTGGGGCACGCCGTGCTGGTCGAGGGTGAGTATCAACGGCAGGCTGCGAGTCATCGAGTTTTGCCAGTCAAATCGCCGACTTGGGTAATACTGCTAAGCCAATTTACCAAATTTCCACGGACCGCGACACCATGAGCCTTGACCGCGTCGACGCAGGCCGCGACCTCGCCAACGACTTCAACGTGATCATCGAGATCCCGATGCACGCCGACCCCATCAAGTACGAGGTCGACAAGGAGACGGGTGCGCTTTTCGTCGACCGTTTCGTATCCACTTCCATGCATTACCCGTGCAACTACGGCTACGTGCCGAAGACGCTTTCCGGCGACGGGGACCCGGTGGACGTGCTGGTCATCACGCCGTTCGCGCTCATGCCCGGCGTGGTGGTGCGCTGCCGCCCGCTCGGGCTCCTCAAGATGAGCGACGAGGCGGGCGAGGACACCAAGCTCCTCGCCGTGCCCATCGACAAGCTGACCCCGCTCTACCGCCACCTCGAGAACGTGCGCGATTTGCCGGAAGTGACCCTGGCGCAGATCACGCATTTCTTCGCGCACTACAAGGACCTGGAGCCCGGCAAGTGGGTGAAGGTCGAGGGATGGGGCAGCCCCGAGGAAGCGAAGGCCGAGATCCGCAATGGGGTGAAGGCGTTCAAGGCGAAGGCGCGAAAACGCTGAAATTGGGGTCTGACCCCATTTCTTTAGTCGCAGGGGTTTGCGGCGGGGGTGCGCATTCCCAGCCAGGCCAGCAGGCCCAGCGCGACGCCGATCATCAGCATGCCGGCGAGCTCCATCGGCGGCGGCCGCTCGCCGAGCTGGATCGCGGAGCCGAGCACCGCGATCACCGGGATGCCGAGGGAGTTGAGGCCGGTGATGCCCGCGGGGGAGTGGGCGAGCACGTAGGTCCAGAGCCACCAGCCGATCGCCGT
>DATLEL010000147.1:0-3045 GCA_035525255.1 Usitatibacter sp. | reverse complement strand
TTCAAGCTCTGCCCGATGCTCACGCAGGGCGCGATCGAGGCGATCTCGCACGTGGGTCCCGATTCCCTGCGCCAGGTATACCTGCCGAAGATGGTGTCGGGCGAGTGGACCGGCACCATGAACCTGACGGAGCCGCAGGCGGGCAGCGACCTGTCGCTGGTGCGCACCAAGGCCAAGCCGCAACCCGACGGCAGCTACCGCCTCAAGGGCCAGAAGATCTTCATCACCTACGGCGAGCACGACTACACCGAGAACATCATCCACCTGGTGCTGGCGCGCATCGAGGGCGCGCCCGAGGGCGTGAAGGGCATCTCGCTCTTCGTGGTGCCCAAGTTCATGCCCAATCCCGACGGCAGCGTCGGCGCGCGCAACGACGTGAGGTGCGTGTCGATCGAGCACAAGATGGGCATCCACGCGAGCCCCACGGCCGTCATGTCCTACGGCGAGAAAGAGGGCGCCGTGGGCTACATCGTGGGCGAGCCGCACCGCGGGCTCGAGTACATGTTCATCATGATGAACGCCGCGCGCCTGTCGGTGGGACTCGAGGGCGTCGCGGTGGCCGAGCGCGCCTACCAGCGCGCGCTGGCATGGTCGCGCGAACGCATGCAGGGAAAGCCCGTGGGCGTGCCCGGCAACAAGACGGCCCCCATCGTCCAGCATCCCGACGTGAAGCGCATGTTGCTCACGATGAAGTCCTTGACCGAAGCGATGCGCGCTTTGGCGTACTGGACCTCGGCGATCCTCGATCGCGCGCGCCACCATGCCGACGAGGCCGAGCGCCGCCGCTGCCAGGCGATGGTGGACCTGCTGATCCCGGTGGTGAAGGGCTGGTCGACGGAGAACGGCATCGACGTCGCTTCGCTGGGCATCCAGGTGCACGGCGGCATGGGCTTCATCGAGGAGACCGGCGCCGCGCAGCATTTGCGCGATGCGCGCATCACGACCATCTACGAGGGCACCACCGGCATCCAGGCGAACGACCTCGTCGGGCGCAAGGTGGGGCGCGAGCAGGGCAAGACCGCTTACCTCGTGATCGCGGAGATGGAGCAGGTCGCGGCCGAGCTGGCGACGCACAAGCACGTGCACCTCGCGATCCTCGGCGACCGCTTCTCCTCGGCGGTGACGCGCCTGAAGGAAGCGACGCAGTGGATCGCGGAGACGTACGCCACCAATCCCGCCGCCGTCGCCGCGGGCTCGGTCTACTACCTGAAGCTGATGGGCATCACCTGCGGCGGCTGGATGCTGGCGCGCTCGGCGCTCATCGCGTGCCGCCAGCTCGACGCGGGCGAGGGCGACCAGGCCTTTCTCCGCGGCAAGGTGCTCACGGCACGCTTCTACGCCGACCACATCCTCTCGCAGGCGATCTCGCTTGCCGCGGCGGTGATGCGCGGCGCAGAGAGCGTACTCGCGGTCGAGGACGCGCTGCTCTGATCACGGTGCTGGTGATGGCGCTCGCCGTCGCCACCGACGCTGTCGCGGTCGCGGTCTCCGCCGGGATCGCCCGTGGCCGCGTGACGTGGGCGGAGTCGCTGCGCATGGCCGCGGTGTTCGGGCTGTTCCAGGCGGCGATGCCGGCGCTCGGGTTCGCCGGCGGCGTACTCTTCCACGGCTACATCGAGGCGTACGACCACTGGGTCGCGTTCGTGCTCCTCGCCGCGGTGGGCGGGCACATGATCGTCGAATCGCGCCGCCCGGCCGAGGCGCCGCCGCCCGATCCCTTCGGCGCGCGCAGCCTCGCCATCCTCGGCTTCGCCACCAGCATCGACGCGCTGGCGGTGGGCCTGTCCCTCGCAATGCTCGATTTCCCGTGGATGCTGGCGGTGGCGATCATCGGCGCGACCACGTTCATCCTGTGCCTGCCCGCGGCGCGCCTGGGGGCGCGATTGGGCCAGGGGCTCGCTCGCCGCGCCGAGTGCGTCGGCGGCCTGGTTCTCATCGCGATCGGTATGCGCATTCTTATCGAGCACCTGTCGGGGGCCGCCTGAAGGGCTGCGAGCGGGCGTAGGTGAGGCAGCGCCACAGCCATTCCAGCGGTCCGAAGCGGAAATGCGCGAGCCACCACGCGCTCAACGCGAGCTGCGCCGCGCATGCCACGATCCCCCACGCCAGGGCGGTCGCGGCACTGACCCGGCCCATCAGCCCGAGCCCATAGCCGAAGAACACCCAGCCGAACAGCAGCGACTGCGCAATGTAGTTGGTGAACGCCATGCGCCCCGCCGGCGCGAACAGGCGCAGCAACGGAGGCATGCGCGGCCCGCGCATCGCCAGCAGCAGTGCCGCGCCGTAGCCGAGCGCCATCGCGATGGGCGCCAGGCCCGCGCTTGCGAAAGTGACGGCGCCGAGCGCCGCTCCCGCAAGCATGAACAGCAGCGCTCCGATCGCGACCCCGGCGATCGCGGTGCGTTTCAGCAGCAGCGCATGCGATCCGGGATCGCGCGCGATGCCGCTGCGCCACGCGAGGACACCCAGCAGCAAGTAGGCGGGAGTCTCGGGGAAGAGTGTCACGTACACGGGCACGAACACGAGGAATTCGTGGAAGCTGTAGCGGCGGATCTCGGCGAAGCTGCCGCTGCCGTAGATCCGCATCGCGTCGAGGTATTCGCGCTGCAGCGTGTCGACGCTCGGCCATGCCGGGGAAAAAGGCAGCATCGGCAGTACGAGATACAGCGCGAGGCAGCCCAGCGCGACGCGCGCGAGCACGCGGTTCGATGCGCCGAGGAGCGGCAGGACGAGAAATCCGCCCAACGCGTACTCCACCAGGATGTCGCCGTTCCAGATGAGCAGCAGGTGCACCAGGCCGAACCCGAGCAATGCCGCCAGCCGGCGCGTGAGCCACGGCCGCGGATCGCCCAGGCGCGAGAAGCGCTCGTGCTGGATCGCGAGGCCCGCGCCGAAGAGGATGGAGAAGAGCGCGATCGCCTTGCCCTGGATCGCGAAGGCGATGGCGCCCTCGACGAGGAGATCGGCGAGCGATGCGGCGGCGTCGTCGGGCAGGTAGGAGCGGGTGGGGGAGACGCGGAAGGCGGTGACGAGGTTCGCGAGGAG
>DATLEL010000143.1:0-4506 GCA_035525255.1 Usitatibacter sp. | reverse complement strand
ATCCATCTTGCCGCGCTTCACCGCACCCTCGTAGTTGCGCCGGATGGTGGCGAGCCCGCGATCCAGCGCGTCCTGCTTCATTTCCAGCAGCACCACCGGGATGCCGGCGTTCACGAAGCTCATGGCGATGCCGCCGCCCATCGTGCCCGCACCGATCACGGCCACCTTCTCCACGCGCCGCACCGGCGTATCGGGCGCCACGCCGGGGATCTTGGACGCCGCGCGCTCGGCGAAGAACGCATGCCGCATGGCCTTGGATTCCGTGGAATCCATCAACGCGAGGAACAGCTCGCGCTCATAGCGCAACCCTTCCTCGAAGGGCTTCGAGATCGAAGCTTCCACCGCGTCGATGCATCGCTGGGGCGCCGCAAGTCCGCCCCGGGCCTTGGCGACCTTCTCGCGCGCCTGCGCGAAAAAATCGGCAGCGGGCGGCGTAACGCTGCGGTCACGCAAGCGCTTCACGCCCAGGCGAACCGCCACGTCGCGCGCGAAGGCCACGGCGCCCGCGAGCAGGTCGCCTTCGATCACCGCATCCACCAGCGCGCTCTCGCGGTGAAGCGCGGCATGCACCTGCTCACCGCCGACGATCATGCCGAGCGCCGCTTCCGCGCCCACGGCCCGCGGCAGGCGCTGCGTGCCACCCGCGCCGGGGATGAGCCCCAGCTTCACTTCGGGTAACGCCACTTTCGCGTCGGGCGTCACGACCCGGTAGTGGCAGCCGAGCGAGAGCTCGAGCCCGCCGCCCATGCAAACACCCTGGATCGCGGCGACCACCGGCTTGGCGCTGGACTCCGCCGCGGCGATCAGCTGCATCAGGGTCGGCTCCGCGCGCGCCTTCTCGGTGCCGAACTCCCGGATGTCCGCGCCGCCCGAGAAGAGCCCATTGGCGCCGCGAATCACGATCGCCTGCACCGCCGCATCCGCAGCCGCGCTGTCGAGCCCTCGCATCGTCGCCGAGCGCGTCGCGAATCCCATGCCGTTCACCGGCGGATTGTCGAGGGTGATCACGGCGACGTTGCCGTGCACTGCGTAGGTGGCGGTCATCGCTGGATGTCGATGTATTTCCAGAAGTTGTAGTTGGTGAGGGGTGATTTCACGTAACCCTTCACCGGCGGATACCACATGTCGGTGCGGATGCGGTGCGTGTTCACGCGCCACGGTGCGTAGGCGATGACCAGCTTCGTCATCTCGTTGTACAGCTGCGTGCGCTCGGGGCTGTCCGGAAGCCGGCGCGCGCGCTCGAAGAGGGCGTCGTATTCCTTGAGCGAGAACTTGGCGAGGTTGCCTTCCAGGTTCGGCCCGTACAGGGAGGCGAGGGAGCCATCGGCGTCGGGCGTGGTGGCGGAGTTGCCGAGCTGCCAGAACTGGATCTTCGACTGGCGCGCGGCCTTGAGGATGTCGGGCCACTTACGCTTGATCACGTTCATGCGGATGCCGATGTCGTCGAGGCTGCGCTTCCACAGCTCGTCGAACTGCTGGTCGCGCGCCGTGGGCGTGGAGTAGAAATCGATCACCAGCGGACTGCCGTCGGGCAGCTCGCGGAAGCCGTCGCCGTTGCGGTCCACGTAGCCGAACATGTCGAGCAGCGCGCGCGCCTTGGGCACGTTGTACTCGTTGGCGTTGGTGCGGAAGTTCGGGTCGTAGCCGATCACGCCGGGGCTGTACGGCGTCTGCGCCGGGATGGCCTGGCCCTTGCGGATGACCGCGATCTCGTCGGCGGTCTTGTACGAGAGCGAGATGGCGCGGCGCAGCGCGACCTTTTCCGGCGTGTAGCCGCCGACGACCGGGTCGCGCATGTTGAAGAAATTGAAGGTGAGGTCGAGCGCCGGGATCTGGTGCATCTCGATGCCGCGGCGCGCGAGGTTCGCGGCGACCTTGCGATTGGGGAACGCCTGGTAGCCGAACTCCTCCGGCACCAGGAAGATCAGGTCCATCTCCTCGTTGAGGAACGAAAGCCAGCGGGGCTGCGTCTCCTCGATGATGGAGAGCTCGATCCGGTCGAGCATCGGAACGCGCCGGCCCTTGAACATGGCGGCGATCTCCTGGCCGCGCGCATCGTCGGGATTGGGCTGCGCGTCCCAGGTCTCCTCGCGGAAAGCGGGATTGCGCTCGAACGTCATCTTCGAGCCGCGCTTCCAGAACGCGAGTTTCCACGGGCCGGTGCCCACCGGGTGCGCCCCGAAGTCCGCGCCGTACTTCTCCACGACTTCGCGCGCCACGGCACAGGCGATGCGGCAGTCCGCGAAAACGTAGATGAAGACGAACAGCGGCTGGTTAAGCTTCACCTGAAAGGTGTAGCGGTCGAGCAGCTTCAAGCCCTCGATCGGCGCGTCGTAATCGAACGTGTTGGCCTTGCGCGCCTTGGTGGCGGCCGCCTCCGCGCCCAGGACATACGGCTCGATCTCGGCCTGCTGCGAGGCCCGCACTCGCGGATCCAGCAGACGCTTCATGGAGTAGACGTAGTCGGCCGCGGTGAGCTCGCGCTTCTTGCCATTGAAGGCGGCGTCGTCGGCGAAGAAGATGCCCGGCTTGATGCGCACCGTGTAGGTCGTGCCGTCCGCGCTCACTTCGGGCATCGCAGCCGCGGTCTGGGGCTTGAGCTTCATCGGCCGGGCCAGGTAGTCGTAGGCGAGCGGCGCCTCGTACATGCCCATGTTGACGATGTTCGAATAGACGTCGCTGATGAAGTGCGGATCGAAACTGGTCTCCGCGATCTCGAACGCGTAGCGGAAGACCTTGGGCGCGTCGGCGGCGAAGGCCGGGGCGGCGGCGAGGACCGCGGTGAGGAGAATGCGTCGCAGCATGGGAGCCATCCGGGAGGAACGGCTATTTTACGGCCATGCGCTCCAGGTCGATGTCGACGTACTTCCAGAAGTGGTTGCCGAGCATCGGCGGGCGCCGGTACCCCAGGACCCAGGGATACCACATGTCGGTGAGCAGCCGGTGGGTTTGCAGCTTCGCGGGTGCATAAGCGACGACCAGCCGCGCGAGCTCCTGGTAGAGACGCGTGCGCTCGGGCCCGTCGGGCATCACGCGCGCCTTCTCGTAGATGCGGTCGTAGGCGTCGAGCTTGAAGAACGAGCGGTTGCCTTTATAACCGGCGTTGGGGCCGTAATAGCTCACCAGCCAGCTGTCGGCATCGGGCGCGCTCGCCGAGCCGCCCAGCTGCCAGATCATCAGCTTGCCGGCGTTGGAGGCCTTGAGGTGATCCTGCCAGCGGCCCTTGTTCACCACGAGCTTCAGGCCGATGTCGTCCATGCTGCGTTTCCACAGCTCGTCGATCTGCTTGTCGCGCACCGTGGGGGTGGAGTTGAACTCGAGCACCAGCGGCTTGCCCTCGGGCGTCTCGCGGTAGCCGTCGCCGTCGCGGTCGACGTAGCCGTACATGTCGAGCAGCGCCTTGGCCTTCGCGGGACTGTAGTCATTGGCGACGCTGCGGAATTCCGGATCGTAGCCGGCGACGCCGGGACTGAAAGGCGTCTGCGCCGCGATCGCCTGGTTCTTGCGCACGATGGCGATCTCCGCTGCGGTGTCGTAGCCGAGGCAGATGGCGCGGCGCAACGCCACGCGGTCCGGCGTGTAGCCGCCGATCACCGGGTCCTCCATGTTGAACGGCGCGTAGGTGATGTCGAGCGCCGCCACCCGGCGCATCTGGATGCCGCGCTTCGCGAGGTTTGGCGCGATCGTTCCGTTGGGGAGCCCCACGTTGCTGAACTCCTCGGGCACGCGGAAGACCAGGTCCATCTCGCCGTTCACGAACGACAGCCAGCGCGGCTGCTCTTCCTCGATGATCGAAATCTCCACGCGGCTCACCATCGGCATGCGCTTGCCCTTCTGCGCGGCGAGGATCTCGCGGCCGACGTCGTCCGTGGCCTCGGCGTCGAAATAGTCCTCGCGGTAGCCCGGGTTGGCCTCCAGGATGATCTTCGAGGCGCGCTTCCAGAAGGCGAGCTTGAAGGGGCCCGTGCCTACCGGGTGCGACCCCACGTCGTCGCCGTACGCCTCGACCACTTCACGCGCTACGGCGCAAGTCGCGCGGCAGTCGGCCAGTAGGTAGACGAAGTTGTAGAGCGAATCGGTGAGCTTGATCTGGAAGGTATAGCGGTCGAGGGCGCGCAGGCCCTCGATAGGCGTGTCGAAGTCGAACTTGCCGCTCTTGCGCGCCCGGGCGATCGCCTGGTCGCTGCCGGCGATGATCCCCTCCACCTCGGCCGCCAGCGGCGACGACAGCTTCGGGTCCATGAGGCGCTTGATGGAATAGACGTAGTCCTCGGCGACCAGCTCGCGCTTCTGTCCCTTGAAGGCAGGATCGTCGGTGAAGTAGATCCCCGGCTTCACGCGCAGGGTATAGACACGGCCGTCGGCGCTGACCTCCGGCATGGCGGCGAGCGTAAGGGGCCGCATCTTGAGGGGCCGGGCGAGGTAGTCGTAGTCCATCGGCGTCTCGAAGATCGCCGACTCGACGAAGTTGGAGTAAACGTCGCTGGTCTTCTGCGGGTCGAGCGT
>DATLEL010000135.1:0-4386 GCA_035525255.1 Usitatibacter sp. | reverse complement strand
GTCGCGATGACGGGCGAGATCACGCTGCGCGGCGAAGTGCTGCCGATCGGCGGCCTGAAGGAGAAGCTGCTCGCCGCCCACCGCGGCGGCATCAAGAGCGTGCTGATCCCCAAGGAGAACGTGAAGGACCTCCAGGAGATCCCCGAAGAGGTCAAGAACGCGATCGAGATCACGCCGGTGCAGTGGTTCGACGAGGTGCTCGAGCGCGCGCTGGAGAGGAAGCCCGAGCCGCTCGCCGACGCGCCGGTCACCGCTCCGCCGCCGGCACCGGAAGTGCGGCCGGTGGTTACCAAGCACTGATCGCTGTGGAAACAGCCCCGGAAATCGACTAAAATGGTCGACTTTCCGGGTGCTTAGCCCAGTCGGGTGCTTAGCTCAGCTGGTAGAGCGTCGCCCTTACAAGGCGAATGTCGGGGGTTCGATCCCCTCAGCACCCACCACAATGGAATTCTGGAGTGGTAGTTCAGTTGGTTAGAATACCGGCCTGTCACGCCGGGGGTCGCGGGTTCGAGTCCCGTCCACTCCGCCAGTTCACGAGGGCGAACCCACGCGGTTCGCCCTTTTCACATCGGGAAAGCCATGCTTGAGCACATCCGCACGTTCGCGCAGTACCGCATCGTCCGCTGGACGTTCGTTGCCTTCCTGATCCTGGTCTTCGGCCTGTTCGGCGTGGAGGCGTACCTGCAGCGGCCCGGGGGCGGCGACGTGGTGGCGACCGTGGGGCCCACGCGCATCGGCGCCGTGGAGTTCGACAACGCGCTGCGCCAGCAGGCGGACACCTACCGCCAGCAGTTCCGCGGCAACTTCGATCCCTCGATCATGGCCAATCCTGAAATCCGCCGCTCGGTCCTCGACCGCCTGGTGAACGACAAGCTGGTGGCGATCGGCTCCGAGCGTGCCGGCGTGAAGATCCCCGACAAGGCGCTCGCCGAGCGCATCGCGACCGAGCCGTTCTTCCAGGTGGAGGGCAAGTTCTCCAAGGACCGCTACGAGCAGCTGGCGAAGTCGCAGAACCTCACTGCCGTGGGGCTCGACGAGCGCCTGCGGCAGGACTACAGGCAGCAGCAGTTCCGCGACGCGCTGGTGAACACCGCCTTCGTGCCGCGCTCCACGCTCGACGGCTTCATCCGCCTCTCCGAGCAGTCGCGCGAGGTGAGCGTGGTGAACCTCGGCCCCGAGGCGTACCTGTCGCAGGTGAAGGTCACGCCCGAGCAGGTGAAGTCGTATTACGACGGGCACGCGGCGGAGTTCGCGATCCCGGAGCGCGCGCGCGTCGAATACGTCGAGCTCTCGCTCGATTCGCTCGCTGCTCGAGCCGAGGTACCGCCGGAAGAGCTGAAGAAGGCCTACGACGAGGGCATGGAGCGCAGCCAGTGGGGCCAGCCGGAAGAGCGCCGCGCGAGCCACATCCTCATCGCAACCAAGGCGGAGGACAAGGAGCCCGCGCTCAAGGCGGCTGAAGCGAAGGCCAGGGCGATCCTCGAGCAGGTGCGCAAGAACCCGAAGTCGTTCGCCGACCTGGCGAAGAAGGAATCCCAGGATCCCGGCTCGGGGGCCCAGGGCGGCGACCTCGGCTTCTTCCAGCCGAAGGTGATGGTGAAGCCGTTCGCGGACGCCGTCTTCGCAGCGAAGAAGGGCGAGATCGTGGGCCCGGTCAAGTCGGACTTCGGCTACCACGTGATCCTCGTGACCGACATCAAGCCGGCGAAGGTGAAATCGTTCGCCGATGCGACGCCCGAGCTCGAGGCGGGGCTGAAGAAGCAGATCGCCGCGCGCAAGTTCGCCGAGTCGGCCGAAGCGTTCTCCAACACGGTGTACGAGCAGCCCACCAGCCTCAAGCCCGCCGCCGACATCCTCAAGGTGCCGGTGCAGCAGTCGGGCTGGGTCGCGAAGGGCCAGGCCACCGTGCCGCTGCTCGGCAATCCGAAACTGCAGGCCGAGATTTTCTCGGACGACGCCATCAAGGCGAAGCGCAACACCTCCGCGGTCGAGGTGGCGCCGAGCGTGCTGGTCGCCGCGCGCGTGATCGAGCACAAGCCCGCCGAGTCCAAGCCGCTGGAAACGGTGCGCGTGGAGATCGAGCGCAAGCTGCAGCGCGAAGCGGCGCTCAAGCTCGCGCGCGCCGATGGCGAAGCGAAGCTGAAGGCGCTGCAGTCCGGCAGCGCCGACGCGGTGAAATTCCCGCCGGTGCTGGCGGTGAACCGCCAGAAGAGCGGCGGCCTGCCGCCGCAGGTGCTCGACAAGGCATTCCGCGCCGATGCGAAGAAGCTGCCTTCCTACGCCGGCGTGGACACGCCCGCGGGCTATGCGTTGGTGAAGGTCGCCAAGGTGATCGAGCTGGAGAAGGTCGAGGACTCGCAGCGCCAGGCGCTCGGCGCGCAGCTGCGCCAGGCCGTCTCGATCGCCGAGCTGGAGGCCACGCTCGCGAACATCCGCAACCGCGTTGGCGTCACCGTCCGCAAGGACGTGCTGGACAAGAAGTCCGCCAACTAAAACTGGTGTCAGACACCAACCGGTGTCTGACACCAGTTTTTCACTCGTCCATTCCTGGCGTCACTGAGCTGAACCCTGCATCGACGTAAATGACCTCGCCGGTGATGCCGCTCGCGAGCGGGGAGAGCAGGAAGGCCGCGGTGTTGCCGACTTCCTCGGTGGTGACGCCACGGCGCAGCGGCGCGTTCTTCTCGACGAAGGCGAGGATCTTGCCGAAGCCGCCGATCCCGGCCGCGGCGAGCGTCTTGATCGGTCCCGCCGAAATCGCATTCACGCGCACCTGCTGCGGGCCCATGCTCGAGGCGAGGTAGCGCACGCACGCTTCGAGGCTCGCCTTTGCGAGTCCCATCACGTTGTAGTTGGGCATGGCGCGCTCGGCGCCGAGGTAGGAGAGCGTGATGATGGAGGCCGGGCGGCCCTTCATCATCGGCGCCGCGGCCTTGGCGAGCGCGGCGAGGCTGTAGCTGGACACGTCGTGGGCGATGCGAAACGCCTCGCGCGTGACGCTTTCGTGGAAGCCGCCCTTCAACGCCTCGCGCGGCGCGAAGGCGATGGCGTGCACGAGGCCGTCGAGCGAGTCCCACTGCTTCCCGAGGTCCGCGAACAGCGTGTCGATCTGCGCGTCATCTGCCACGTCGCAGGCGAACACGCGGTCGGTGCCGAACTCGGAAGCCAGCCCGATCACGCGCTCGCGCACGCCCTCGCCCTGGTAGGTGAAGGCGAGCTCCGCGCCTTCCCGGGCGCACGCCTTCGCGATCCCGTAGGCGATGGAGCGGTTGGAAAGCATCCCGGTCACCAGGATGCGCTGTCCCTGCAGGAAGCCCATTTCGCAGTTCCTTCCCCGTAAAATCGGGGTCATCAACGGTTACAGACGGCGTCGAAGTGTATCGCATAATTTTGCCGATTCCCCCGCCCGGAAACCCACTCCATTCCATGCGCCGCCTGCTCGCCACCGCCCTCGTCCTGCCAGCGTTCGCGCTGTCCTCCGCGGCGTTCGCGCAGCCCCCGGAGCCCGCGAAAGTCTTCCGCTACGCATTCATCGTGGCCGAGACCGGCTTCGACCCGGCGCAGGTCTCGGACCTCTACTCCTCGACGCTGGTCGCGCAGATCTTCGATCCACCGCTCGCCTACGACTACCTGGCGCGCCCGCTCAAGCTCATCCCCAACACGCTTGCGGAATTGCCCGAGGTGCTGGAGAACGGCACGCTCTACCGGCTGCGCGTGAAGCCCGGCATCTACTTCGCCGAGGACGCGGCGTTCAAGGGCGTGAAGCGCGAGCTCACCGCCGAGGACTACGTCTATTCGATCAAGCGCATCTTCGACCCGAAGAAGAAGTCGCCGAACCTCTACCAGCTCGAGGGCTACATCGTCGGCATGGACGAAGTGCTGGCCCGGGCTCGCAAGTCGAACCGCATGGACTACGACACCGTGGTCGCGGGCCTGCGCACGCTCGACCGCTACACCTTCGAGGTGCGGCTCAAGCAGCCCAACTACAACTTCCTTTACTACTTCGCCTACTGCAACCTCACCTGCGCGGTCGCGCGCGAGGCGGACGAGCTCTACGGCGAGAACATCATGGAGCACCCGGTCGGCACCGGGCCCTACCGCCTCGCGTTCTGGAAGCGCTCCTCGAAGATGGCGTTCGAGGCCAACCCGAACTTCCGCGAGGAGATGTTCCAGGGCAAGCGCCTGCCGCTCACGCCGCGGGTGGAAGTGTCCATCATCGAGGAGCCGCAGCCGCGCTGGCTCGCATTCCTCAATTCCGAGCACGACATGGTGGAGCGCCTGCCCGACCAGTTCGCCAACGTGGCGATTCCGAACGGCGTGCTCGCCGCGAACCTCGCGCGCCGCGGCATCCGCCTCGAGCGCATCCCGGGCATGGAGCTCACCTAT
>DATLEL010000129.1:0-4495 GCA_035525255.1 Usitatibacter sp. | reverse complement strand
GAGGGAATCGCTTCCCCGGGTTTCCATTCGCCGGCCACGAGGCTCTGCGTGAGCAGGATCTTGATCTGCTCGTATAGTGGCCGGAAGGCGGGAGTCGCGGCGGACTTCTTCATGGTCAGGCCCATCCTAGCATAGCTTTTTCCGGGTGTCTTATATAAGATATAGCTCTCGGACTTCCGATCTCCCGCTGTTTCCCGAAGACAATCAATCACTTGGATCGATGAATCCCTACTACAGGCCCCGCCGCTCGATGCTTTACGTGCCGGGCTGCAACATGCGCTATCTCAACAAGGCGCGCACGCTGAAGGTCGATTCGGTGATCCTCGACCTGGGCGATCCGATCCTGGTCGAGCTGAAGGAGGAGTCGCGCCGCAACGTGGTGGAGGCGGTGCTCGCGGGGGGATACGGCCGCCGCGAAGTGGTCGTGCGCGTGAACGACCTCGACTCGCCCTGGGGGCGCGAGGACGTGCGCTCGGTGGCGGCCATCGGCGCCGACGCGGTGCTCTTCCCCAACATCGAATCGAAGGCGCACGTCCTGGAAGCCCTGGCCCTCCTCGATGCCTGCGGCGGCCAGCACCTGCCGATCATGCTCATGATCGAGAGCCCCATCGGGGTGCTGCGCGCGGAGGAGATCGCCGCCGCTTCCGATCGCATCGCCTGCATCGTGATGGCCACCGGCGACCTGCTGAACCAGCTGCATGGGCGGCGCACGCCCGATCGCATCGCCGTGATGCACAGCCTCTCCCACGTGCTGCTCGCCGGGCGCGCCTACGACCGCTCGGTGGTGGATGGCATCTCGACCGACTTGAAGGACATGCAGTCCTTCGAATACGGCTGCCGCCTCGCGCGCGACCTGGGCTTCGACGGCAAGAGCCTGGTGCATCCGTTCCAGTTGCCCTACTGCAACGATGCGTTCACGCCCAAGCCCCACGACCTCGCCGCCGCGGTGGAGGTGATCGACGCGCTCGATCGCGCCCATCACGAGGGCCGCGGCACGGTGGTCGTCAACGGCCGCCTGGTGGAGGGTCACCACGTCAAGGCGGCGCGCCGGTTGCTCGCGCTCGCGGACATGATCGACAAGCTGGAAGCGGGCCGGTGACGCCCACGCGCCCGCGCGAAGGCTATTTCTTCGAGGACTACGCCGTGGGGCGCCGTCATCGGCACGCCACGCCACGCACGCTCACCGACGGTGATGTCTCGCTCTACATCGCGCTCACCGGGGCGCGCCAGCCGGTCCACTGCGCGCGCCCGGTCGCCTACGCCATGGGCCACCGCGCCTGCCCCCTGGACGACCTGCTCGTATTCAACGTCGCGTTCGGCAAGACGGTCCCCGACATCTCCTATAACGCCGTCGCCAACCTGGGCTATGCCGACGTGCGCTTCATGGCGCCGGTCTATCCCGGCGACACGCTGTCGTGCGAGTCGGAGGTGATCGGCACCAAGGCCAACTCCAACGGCAAGAGCGGCGTGGTCTACGTGCGCTCGCGCGCGACCAACCAGGATGGCGTCGAGGTGCTCACCTGGATCCGCTGGGTGATGGTGGCGCGCAGCGGCGGCGGCCCCCTCGCGGCGCCGGTCGTCCCCGAGCTTCCCCGGCAGGTGGAAACCTCGCAGTTCCGTATCCCGCCGATGCTCAACGTGGCGGGACTGGGCGCGCAGGCGACCGGCGGCGCGCGCCTCTGGGATGACTACCAGGCGGGCGAGGTCATCGACCATCCGGGCGCGATGACGCTCGAGGAATCGGACCACATGCTGGCGACGCGGCTCTACCAGAACCCCGCGCGCGTCCACTTCGACGCGCTGCGCGCCCAGGGAACGGCGTTCGGCAGGCGCCTGGTGTACGGCGGCCACGTGATCTCGCTCTGCCGCGCCCTCTCCCACGACGGCCTCGAGAATGCGTTCGCCATCGCCGCCATCCATGGCGGCGTGCATGCCCATCCCACCTTCGCGGGAGACACGCTGCATTGCCGGCATGTAGTCGTCGGGCGGGACGACATTCCTGGCCGGCGCGATGTCGGGGCGCTGCGCATGCACATGCTCGGCATCAAGAACACGCCCCTCGCCGAGATGCCGCCGAACGAGCCGGTGGAGAAGAATCCCGCGGTGGTGCTCGACCTGGACTACTCGGTGCTCATTCCCCGGCGTCAAAACCCCTAAAATAGAGGTCTCCCCGGAGTCCCCATGGCCGCATCCCCCCGCCCCCGCAGCATTCCGCACCCCAGCGAAGCCCTTTTCGCCGGCGAAAAGGCCATCCCGGTGGTGCCGGCGTGCGAGCATTTCGCGGGCAGCGAGAAGATGATCGTCAAGGCGCTCGAGCTGCAGGGAAAGCTGGGGCGCATCTTCGACGTCACCTGCGATTGCGAGGACGGCGCCGCCGCGGGACAGGAAAAGCGACACGCGGAAATGATCGTCGAGGTCCTGACCTCGACCCAGAACCTGCAGAACATGGCGGGCGTGCGTATCCACGACTACACCCACGCGCATTGGAAAAAGGACATCGACATCCTCGTCGGCGGCGCGGGGAAGGTGCTGGCCTACATCACCATCCCGAAGTGCACCACCGCCGCGCAGGGCGCCGAGATGATCGACTACATCCAGGCGGCTGCCGCGAAGAAGAAGCTGAAGCGCGACATCCCGGTGCATATCCTCGTGGAGACGCACGGAGCGCTGCACGAGGCGTGGCAGATCGCCGCGCTGCCCCACTTGCAGGTGCTCGACTTCGGGCTCATGGACTTCGTGAGCGGGCACCACGGGGCGATCCATGCGTCGAACATGCGTTCGCCCGGGCAGTTCGAGCATCCGCTGCTGGTGGCTGCCAAGACGCAGATCGTCTCGGCCGCCCTTGCCCACGGCGTCGTCCCGGCGCACAACGTGTCGCTGGACCTCAAGAATCCGTACAACGTATTCCGCGACGCCTGGCGCGCGCGCAACGACTTCGGCTTCCTGCGCATGTGGAGCATCCACCCGTCGCAGATCCAGCCGATCGTCGATGCGATGAAGCCCGACCTCGGCGAGGTCGCCGATGCCGCGGCGATCCTGCTCGCCGCGCAGCGCGCCGACTGGGGGCCGATCCAGTACCAGGGCGAGCTGCACGATCGCGCCACTTACCGGTATTTCTGGCAGCTGCTGCAGAAGGCGAAGGTCACTGGCGTGGCGTTGCCCGAAGATGCAGCAGCGGCGTTCTTTTGAGCAGTAAACCTTAGGAACACGGATGAAACGGATAAAGCGGATGAACACAGATACTTATTTTTTCATTCGAGGGCATGGACGCATGGGCACGAAATTCCCGCATAACTCTCAAGTGTCCAAATGACCCCCGGTGCAAATTTCAGGCAGGCGTTGAAGGATGAGAAGCCGCTGCAGATCGTCGGCGCCATCAACGCCTATCACGCGACCCTCGCCAAGGCGAGCGGCTTCCGTGCCCTCTATCTCTCCGGCGGCGGCGTCGCCGCGGGCTCGCTCGGATTGCCGGACCTCGGCATCTCGAACCTCGACGACGTGCTCACCGATATCCGCCGCATCACCGATGTGTGCGACCTGCCGCTGCTGGTGGACGTGGACACGGGCTTCGGCGCCTCGGCGTTCAACGTGGCGCGCACCGTGAAGTCGCTCATCAAGTTCGGCGCGGGGGCGATGCACATCGAGGACCAGGTGGGCGCCAAGCGCTGCGGCCATCGACCGGGCAAGGAGCTGGTGTCGCAGCAGGAGATGGTGGACCGCATCAAGGCGGCCGTGGATGCGCGCACCGACCGCGACTTCTTCGTCATGGCGCGCACCGATGCGCTCGCGAGCGAAGGCCTGGAGCGCGCGATCGAGCGTGCCGTGGCGTGCGTCGAGGCCGGCGCCGATGGGATCTTCCCCGAGGCGATCACCGACCTGCCGATGTACAAGCGCTTCAAGGACGCGGTGAAGGTGCCGATCCTCGCGAACATCACCGAGTTCGGCAAGACGCCGCTGTTCTCCGTGGACGAGCTGCGCACCACCGGAACGGACATGGTGCTCTACCCGCTTTCGGCCTTCCGCGCGATGAACCAGGCCGCGCTCAACGTCTACGGCTCGATCCGCCGCGACGGGCACCAGAAGAACGTGGTCGCCACCATGCAGTCACGCGACGACCTCTACAAGTACCTGGGCTACCACGACTACGAACAGAAGCTCGACGCCCTCTTCCAGAAAGCCAAGTGATGAGCCAACCTGCCGCTACCCCCATCACGCCCAAGCCGAAGAAGTCGGTCGCGCTCTCGGGCGTCCCCGCGGGCAATACCGCGCTCTGCACCGTCGGCCGAACCGGCAACGACCTCCACTATCGCGGCTATGACATCCTCGATATCGCCGAGGCGGCAGAATTCGAGGAGATCGCGTACCTGCTGGTGCATGGCAAGCTGCCCAACGCGGCCGAGCTCGCCGGCTACAAGCGCAAGCTGCAGTCGATGCGCGGCGTTCCCGCCGCGGTGATGGATATCCTCGAATCGATTCCCGCGTCCACGCATCCGAT
>DATLEL010000123.1:0-2517 GCA_035525255.1 Usitatibacter sp. | reverse complement strand
GAGCCGGGACGCACGCGCGGATTCGCCGCCTGCTGCACGACGAGCGGCAGCCATCCCACCTCGAGCTCCGCGCCCGTGGCCACGACCAGGTCCGCCCCACGCGCGCGGGCGATGAGGCTCGGCCGCGCCTCGACGCGATGGGGGTCCTGCAGCGCGGTGGTGGCGGTGTAGACCCTGACCTTGTCGCCACCCAGCTCCTCGGCGAGCGCGCCCCACTCGGGCACGGTCGCGAACACACTGAGCGCAGCTGAAGCGGCCGGAATCCACAGCAAGGTGGTCACCACGAAGATCGATCGGATCACGTTCTTCATCGCGGCCCCCTCAGTACTTGTGGGCGCCGTGGGCGCCCAGGCTGAGGATGTATTGCACAAACCACTCGTTGTCCGGTACGCCGGGCAGCGTCTCGCTGCGGGCGTACTGCAAGCGGATGCGGCTGAACTCCGAGGGGTTGTAGTCGACCATCACGCTCGCGCGCCGCGGCTTGAATCCAGCCCGCAGCACCGTCCCATCGGCCTCGTAGGGCGCGCTGCCCGGATCGAGGCGGTCGAATCGCGCACCCACGCGCCACTCGGGATGCAGTTGCCACACGCCCTGCAGGTACCAGCCGCTCTGCCGCGCGACCTCGCGGCGCTGGAGGTACTCGCCCTGGACCTTCAGCTGGTTCTCGCGTGAGTTGCCGTTGGGCGCGAACTTCCAGACGAAGTCGGCGATCGCCACGCGACTCCTGCCGGTGAAGCCGTCCCGGTCCTCCGCGGTGGTCGTGAGCCACGAGAGCCCCGCGCGCCAGCTCATGCTCGAGCCGATGTCCCCGCCGGTATGCCCGTAGAGCGCGCCCGCGTTGGCCCCGTTGCGGTTGCGCGCCGAGCCGGGAAACGCATCGCCGTTGCCAAGCTCGCCGCCCAGCTCGATGAAGTGATCCGTGGGCGCGATCCATTTGACCTGCAGGCCATCGGTCGCATAGCGGCCGCCCAGGAAGGCCTGGTAAGCGAGCGGCGCGTCGACGAAATCCCAGGCATGCGCGTGCTGCTCGTTCTGGTAACCGATGCCGGAGAGGAAGCGCCCGAACTTGGGCGAGAGCCCCAGCGGCGCGCCGAAATACTGGCCGTAGGCTTCCTCGACGCCGATCTCGTTCCCGGGCGTCACCGCGAGGACCAGGTTGCCGGCGAAGTGCGGATCCACGTTGGCCGACAGGATCAGCTCCGATTCGCCGAGGCCGAAGCTGCGCCGGCCGGGGCCGATCTCGCCGCCGCTCGGGGCAAAGCCTGCGATGCCGAACGATCGCGGATCGCGCGACAGGTGAGCGTAGGTGCCGGTGAGGATCGCGGAGATCGCGGGATTGAACGCACTGCGTGAATCGTTCACCCCTGCAGGGGCGGGAGGGGCGGAGGGCTGCGGAACAGCGCGCGCCTCCGCATCCTTCAGCCGCTGCTCCAGCGCCTGGATGCGGCTTTCGTACTGCGAGCGCAGCTCGCGAATCTGGCTGCGGATCTCGGCCAGCTCCGCATCCGACGCCGCACGCGCGGGTAACCCGAATGCGACGGCCAATGCCAGCAGGCACGGCCCATGAATCATTCTCGACACGGCAACCTCCCCTGGAATGCATCGAACAACCCGCTCGCGCATCGCGCGGCGGAGCCCGGCTTCAGGAGAGAACGGGGGGAGCCCGGGAAAGGAAGACGACCGGCGCCGCGACGGGCAGGCTGCGCTCGTCGAGCGTCACGGTGAGGGCCGGGGCGGCCACCACGGGCAGGGCGATCGAAACCGTGGGCGCCATGCCGTCCAGCTGCGCGAAGAGCGCGCACTGGTCACACGCCGGGGGCACCGCCGGCGCGTCCTGCTTCTGGCTCATGCGCTCGCTCGCGTGTGCGAGGCCATGCAGCAGCCCAGCCTGCTGCCCCATCGCGACGATGAGGGCGAGCCCGAGGAGGAAACCGATGCGGCGCAGGAACTTCATCAGAAGCGGAAGGATACTCCGGCGAGCGCGGACCAGGCGGCGGTGAGCTGCACGCCGTTCACCGCCTGGTAGATCGGCACCTGCAGGAACGCGTAGAGCTGCGCGTCACGCCCGAGGTTCCACGAGATGCCGGGGCTCACGAAGATCGCGCGCTGCCCGCTATCTTCGGGCTCGGCGTTGGCGCCGCCGTCCCGGCCGCGCACGTGGGCATTCACCTGCAGCATCAGGCCGGCCGCGGCGCCCAACGCATAGCGCGCGCCGCCGTCCACCTGCAGCTGGCGTCCCGGCTGGAAGCCGTCGCGCGTGGTCGTGGGGATCACCGCCTGCGCGCGCGTGAACCACGACCAGCCGTCCAGCGCCGCGCCGTGCCAGTACGCCCCCAGCAGCAGGTCGGTGGTGCCGGTGCCGGGCTGGAGCGTGCGCTCCGCCAGTTCGCCCTCGCTGTTGGTGACGTCATGCTTGCCCGTCGGCACCTTGACGCCGAACGTGAGACCCGCGGTGCTCAGGGCCGCGCCGTCGGCAGCGACGCTGGTGAGCACGTAGCGCGATTGCAGGCGCAGGTC
>DATLEL010000112.1:0-3329 GCA_035525255.1 Usitatibacter sp. | reverse complement strand
GTGCTCGAGGACTACGGCATGGAGATCAAGACCGCCGACAACGGGCGCGAGGCGATCGAGCACGCGCGCCGCGGCGAGCTCGACATCATCCTGATGGACATCATGATGCCGGAGATGGACGGCCTGGAGACCACCAAGGAGATCCGCAAGATTCCCACGTGCAAGGACCTGCCGATCGTCGCCGTGACGGCCAAGGCGATGAAGGGCGACCGCGAGCGCTGCATCGAGGCGGGCGCCTGGGATTACCTGTCAAAGCCCGTGGACCGCGAGCAGCTGCTCACCGTCCTCAAGGCATGGCTGCAACGTTGAGGTGAATGTGTCAGCCCATACCACCGTGATCAGCAGTATCGAGGAGGTGCAGGCGCCGAGCGTGGCGCTCGAGCGCTCCAACATCCTCATCGTCGACGACCGGCTCGACAAGCGGGTGGTATTCCGCACCATCCTGGAGGAGCTGGACCAGAACATCATCACGGCGTCCTCCGGGGAGGAGGCGCTGCGCTGGCTCCTGGACAACGATGCGGCCGTGATCCTGCTGGACGTGAACATGCCCGGCATGGACGGACTCGAGACCGCGGAGCTGATCCGCTCGCGCCGCAAGTCGTCGCACACGCCGATCATCTTCATCACCGCATTCGCGGACGAGATGCATACCGCACGGGGCTATTCGCTGGGCGCGGTCGACTACATCCTGTCGCCGGTGGTGCCGAACATCCTGCGCAGCAAGGTGAAGGCGCTGGTGCAGCTGCACCGGTTGAACGCGGAGCTGAAGAAGCGCGCCGACGAGCGCGTGGCGCTTGCCAAGGAGCAGGCCGCGCGCACGATGGCCGAGGAGCAGCAGCGCCGGTCGAGCTTCCTCGCCGAGGCGACGCAGGTGATGGCGAGCTCGCTCGACGTGGAAACGATCCTCAAGGGATCCTCGGGGCTGGTGGTCCCTTTCCTCGCAGACTACAGCGCGGTGGTGCTTGTGTCCGAGGATGGCGCGGTGCGTGCGCGCCGTAGTGCGTCCGTCGCCGGCTGGGAGCACTACCTCGGCCCCTCGCATTCGTCTTTCGACATGCTGCTCGAGCAACTGCAGCATCGCGCGGTGACCGAGGGCATTCCGCTTTCGAGCGACCGCCTTGCGCTCCCGCCGGACGGCGACTCCACCGATGACGGCCCGGCCGGCGAGCTGCACGTGTTTCCCCTGATCACCCGCGGACGCACGCGCGGGGCGCTTGCGCTGGCGCTGGGCCCGTCGTCCCGTGCGCTCCAGGGCGCGGACTTCTCCCTCGCCGACAGCCTTGCGGGGCGCGCGGCGAGCGCACTCGACAATTGCCTCCTCTACGAGGAGATCCAGAACGCGGACCGCCGCAAGAACGAATTCCTGGCGACCCTTTCCCATGAGCTGCGCAATCCCCTCGCGCCGATGCGCGCGGCGCTGCACATGCTGAGGGTCAATCCGAACGTCGACCCGCCCAAGGCCAAGGCCCTGCTCGAAACCATGGACCGGCAGGTCGCGCAGATGACCCGCCTCGTGGAGGACCTGCTGGACATCTCGCGCATCACGAGGGGCGTGATCGAGCTGCGCCGCGAGCCGATCGACGTGCGCGCCGAGATCCGCAATGCGCTCGAATCCTGCCAGGGACCGCTGGAGATCGGGCGCCACCAGCTGGTGGTCGAGCTGCCCGAAGACCCGCTGCAGGTAGTTGCGGACCGGGTGCGCATCCAGCAGATCCTCGAAAACCTCATCCTCAACGCCGTCAAGTACACCGAGCCCGGCGGAAAGATCACGGTGTCGGGAGAGGTCCACCTCTCCGAGGTGGTGATCCGCGTGCGCGACAACGGCATCGGCATCGCGCCCGAAAAGCTGACGCAGGTGTGGGAGCTGTTCGTGCAGGTCGACGATTCGTCCGAACGCACCCGCAAGGGCCTGGGCATCGGTCTCGCCCTGGTGAAGGACCTGGTGAAGCGCCACGGCGGCACCGTCGAGGCGCATAGCGATGGACTCGGCAAGGGCAGCGTATTCACGGTGCGCCTGCCGCGCGCGGCACGAGGCGATGCGCCCGCCCCCAAGGCGGCGCCGAAGCCGGCCGACGAGGCGAGCAGCGGTACCCGCCGCGTGCTTATCGTCGACGACAACGTCGACGCGGCCGAAACGCTCGCGATGATGCTGGGCATCCTCGGGCAGGACACGCGCCAGGCGCACGACGGCCACGCGGCCGTCGATGCCGCGGCGGAATACAAGCCGGAGCTGGTCTTCATGGATATCGGCCTGCCGGGCCTTTCGGGGCACGAGGCGGCGAGCCGCATCCGCAAGGACCTCGGCATGACCGACGTGTACATGATCGCGTTGAGCGGTTACGGCACCGAGGAAGACCGCCGCAAGTCCTTGTACGCGGGTTTCGATGCGCACCTGGTGAAGCCGCTGGATCCTTCCACGCTGCCGAGCATCCTCGCCACTGCGGAGCGCCGCAAGGCGTAGGGGTGGTATTATTTCCTCTCGAGGAACGCGATCGGCGAGCGAAAGGGCCCGGATGGTTATGAGACCGCCAACTACCCGGATCACCGGAGTCACCCGGTAGGCGGGCTCGCGTCCACAGGTTTGCACGGAAAAGCGCGGCTCGTCCGCGCTTTTTGCTTTTCAAGGGGCCAGTCAAGAACATGGTTTCGATCACGCTGCCGGACGGCTCGGTCCGGAATTTCGATAATCCCGTGACGGTGGCGGAAGTCGCGTCCTCCATCGGGCCCGGGCTCGCCAAGGCCGCCCTAGGTGGGAAGGTGGACGGCAAGCTGGTCGATGCCTCTCATCGCATCGAGCGCGATGCGCGCGTGGCGATCGTCACGGACAAGGATCCCGAAGGCCTCGACCTCATCCGCCATTCCGCGGCGCACCTGCTTGCGTACGCGGTGAAGGAGCTCTTCCCCGAAGCGCAGGTCACGATCGGCCCGGTGATCGAGAACGGCTTCTACTACGACTTCGCCTACAAGCGCCCTTTCACGCCCGAGGACCTCGCCGCCATCGAGAAGCGCATGGGCGAGATCGTGAAGAAGGACCTGCCGGTGGCCCGCGAGGAATGGAAGCGCGACGACGCGGTGAAGTTCTTCCAATCCATCGGCGAGAAGTACAAGGCGGAGATCATCGGCGCGATCCCTTCGGAGGAGGGCATCAGCCTCTATCGCGAGGGCGATTTCATCGACCTCTGCCGCGGTCCCCACGTGCCTTCAACGGGCAAGCTCAAGGTCTTCAAGCTGATGAAGGTCGCGGGCGCGTACTGGCGCGGAGACTCGAAGAACGAGATGCTGCAGCGCATCTACGGAACCGCCTGGGCGAAGAAGGAAGACCAGGAGCA
>DATLEL010000100.1:0-4798 GCA_035525255.1 Usitatibacter sp. | reverse complement strand
GAACTGCTCGATCGCGGCCTCGTTGGCGGCGGCGAACTGGTCGATCTTCAACATGGCGCGGGTCCTTTGGGTTGTCGGGCAGCTGGATTGCTGCACTGCACAAACATCATTCTACCCGTCCCGGCCCCTCAGTCAAGGGGTTTGGCAACTATTTTGTTGCAGCGCAACATGGCGGGGAAAACCCTTTGCGCGCAGGCCCTTAGAGCCCCGCCCCGGAGTCGCCCACCCCCTTCAGGAACTCGGTCGCCTCCTCCCGCGTCTCGAAAATGTGCGGCGATACCCGCCTGCGTGAAAGCGCCTCCTCCATCTTCAGGCGCATGAAGGCGCTCGTGGTATAGCGCGTGGAGGTGGTGTAGTAGTGGGTCTCCAGGTACCGCACCATCGCCGCATAGGTATCGGCGACCGCCGCGTCCATGAGGAAGCCGTCGTAGTTCGCGACCAGCGCCACCTTGCGGCCGATCAGCTGCACCCGCTCCTCGATCACGCGCCGCACGCGGTCCACGTCGTCCCGGGTGCGCACGTGCATGCCCTCCAGGTTGAGGAACATCACGTTGCGGTCCACGTCGTAGCTCACCCGCTGCGCGAGTCCCAGCCCGAGCAGCGTCTCGTCCAGCTGCATCGGCTCGTCCCGGAAGATTCGCGCGTCCATGGGGACCGGATTGCGGATGATCGGCTCGAAGTCCATCTGCGCGAGGATGTCGCGCTCGATGTCGATACCGGGCGCGACCTCGATGAGCTCCATGCCGCCGAGGTCGCGCCGGAAGACGCAGCGCTCGGTCACGTACAGCACCGGCTGGCCGCACTCCGCGGCGTAGGCGCCATTGAAGGTGATCTGCTCCACGCGCTTCACGAACTTGCGGTTGCGCCCTTCCTTCCGGATCACCACGTGGCCGCCATCCAGGACTACCTGCAGGCCGCCGGCGGTGAAGGTGCCGGCGAACACCACGCGCCGAGCCTTCTGCGTGATGTTGATGAAGCCCCCGGCGCCGGCGAGCTTCGGGCCGAAGCGGCTCACGTTCACGTGCCCCTCGGCGTCCACTTCCGCCATGCCGAGGCAGGCCATGTCGAGGCCGCCGCCGTCGTAGAAGTCGAACTGCTGGTTCTGGTCGATGATCGCCTCGGTGTTCACCGCGGCGCCGAAATCCAGGCCCGATTGCGGCACACCCCCGATCACGCCGGGCTCGGCGGTGAGCGTGAGGTGGCTCAGCACGCGCTCTTCGTTGGCGACCGCCGCCACGCCTTCCGGCATGCCGATACCGAGGTTCACCACGCCGCCCATCGGCAGCTCGAACGCCGCGCGCCGCGCGATCACCTTGCGGTCGTCGAGCGGCAATGGCTTCAGCATGTCCAGGGACACCTTGAACTCGCCCGAAAAGGCCGGGCTGTACGCCGTGCCATAGGTCTGGCGGTGATTCTCGGGCTGCGCGAGCACCAGGCAGTCCACCATCACGCCGGGCACCACCACGTTTCTCGGGTTGAGCGCGCCCGGGGCGGCGACGCGCTCGACCTGCGCGATGACGAAGCCCCGCGAGCTCTTGGCAGCGGTCGCGATGGCGAGGTTGTCGAGGGTGAGCGCCTCGTGCTCCATGGTGATGTTGCCGGTGATGTCGGCCGTGGTCCCGCGCACCAGGGCGATGGTGATGGGGAAGGCCTTGTAGAAAAGCCACTCCTCGCCGTCGATCTCCATCACGCGTACCAGGTCTTCAGTGGTGCAGGAGTTGATGCGGCCGCCGTCCTGGCGCGGATCGACGAAGGTGCGCAGCCCCACCTTGGTCACGAGTCCCGCGCGATGGCCGGCGATCTCGCGGAAGAGATGGCTGATGACGCCGAGCGGCAGGTTGTACGCCTCGATGCGGTTCTCGACGGCGAGCTTGCCCAGCTTCGGCACCAGCGACCAGTGCCCGCCCACCACGCGCTTTACCAGGCCGGGATGCGCGAGGCGATTGAGGCCGCGGTCCTTGCCGTCCCCAGGCGCAGCGGCGAATACCAGCGTCAAGTCGCGCGGTTCGCCGGTCTCGAGGAAGCGGCGCTCGAGCGCCGCGATCAGCTCATCCGGGGTGCCGGTACCCACGAAGCCCGAGACGGCGACGGTGTCGCCGCTGCGGATGATGGCGATGGCCTCCGCCGGGGAGACGATCTTGTTCTTCATGCCTCAGTCGACGGTGGCGCCGCTCTCCTTCACGATCTTCGCCCACTTCGCCGCTTCCGCGCTCACGAACCTGGCGAAGTTCTCCGGCGTGTCGCCCACGTACTCGGCGCCGGTCTCCTTGTAGACGTTGACGAAGTCGGGGCCCTTCAGCACCTTGGTCGCTTCGGCGTTGAGGCGCGCGACCACATCCTTCGGCGTGCCGGCGCGGGCGAAGAACCCGTACCAGGCATAGGACTCCACGCCCGGCAGCCCGGCCTCGGTGAACGTCGGCACGTCCGGAAGGAGCGCGGAGCGCTTGGCGCTGGTGATGGCGATGGGCCGCAGCTTGCCGGCCTTGAGGTGCGGCACGATGGCGACGGTGCTGTCGAAGATCATCGGCACGTGTCCGCCGAGCGCATCGGTGAGCGCCGGCGCGGAGCCCTTGTACGGGACGTGGACCATGTCGACCTTCGCCACCGTGCGGAAGAGCTCGCCGGTCAAATGCTGCGGCGTGCCGCTGCCCGACGACGCGTACTGGAACTTGCCGCCCTGCGACTTGATGTGCGCCAGCAGCTCCTTCAGGTTCTTCGCCGGCACCGACGGATGCACCGCCAGCACCAGCGGCACGCGCAGCACGTTGGTGATGGGCTGCAGGTCCTTCGCCGGGTCGAACGGCAGGCTCTTGTAGAGGCTCGGGTTGATGACGATCGGCGAGCTCGAGGTCACGAGCACGGTGTAGCCGTCGGCGGGCGCGTTCTTCGCCACGTATTGCGTGCCGATGTTGCCGCTGGCGCCGCCGCGGTTCTCGACCACGAAGGGCTTGCCCAGGCTCTCGGACATGCCCTTCGCCAGCGGGCGCGCGGCGATATCGGACGGCCCGCCCGGCGGCCACGGCACGATCATGGTCACCGGCTTGGCGGGGTATTGCGCGAACGCGGGCAGCAGGCCAGCGGTGAAAGCGAGCGACGACAACAGCAGGGTTGCGGATCTCATTTGGTTCCTCCGATGCGAACGACCTTGGCCTTGGGTTTCTCCGCCGCGAGGAAATCCTCGATCAGCGACATCTGCGAATCGGTCATGAGCGACGGCGCGTGGCCGCACTCGCGCACCTCGATGGCGCGCACCAGCTTGTTCTTCGCGGCAATACCGCGGCGCTGCATGTCGCGCACCGTCGAGGCATGCAGCAGGTCCGAGTCCTCGCCGTGCAGGATCAGCGTCGGGCAGGCGACCTTCTCCCATACGTCCCACAGCGACACGTCGACCATCAGGGGCCAGGAGAAAGCGCGCGCGATGCCCGGATCGTAGTGCTGCCGGTAGTCGCCCTCCTCCGTCTTCACCGCATGATGCTCGGCCATGTGGCGCCAGTGCGCATCGGTGAGCGCGCCGAATGTCTCGTGGATCTGCCGCAGGTGCTGTTCCACTTCGGCGATGTTCGCGAAGCGCTTGTTGCTGCGCAGGTAGTTACCGATGCGCGACAGGGCCACGCCCGAGATGCGCGCGCCGAAATCGTTCAGCACCAGCCGCCGCACCGGGTTGCCGGGAAGCGCCGCGGTCTCCATGCCGACGTGGCCGCCGAGCGACGTGCCGATCCAGTCCACCTCCTCGGCGCCGCTGCGCGCGATCACCGCCGCCGCGGCCGCGAGGTACGCGGGGGTCTGGTAGTCGCTCGGATTGGACAGCCATTCGCTGCGGCCGCGGCCGGGCAGGTCCATGGCGATGACGCGCATGCCCTTGGCGGCGAGGCGGCGCCCGAGGAAATCGAAGTCGCGCGCGTTGCGGGTGAGGCCATGGACACATAGCACCACCTGCTGCGCGCCGGCCGGGCCCCACTCGACGTAGCCGACCTTCGAGTAGCCGCGCGGCCCGAGGGAGGAGACTTCCTCGAAGCGCGGTGTCAGCTCTGCGGGCACGGCGGCATTCTCACGAGTGGGTCTTCAGCCAACCGAAGATGTTCTTGCCGAGGATGCCCTGCGACTTGCCGCTCACGAACACGCCGACGTGGCCGCCCGGCAAGGGCAGCTCGGTGTAGTCGCGCGTGCCGATGCGGGACTTGAGCGCCTGGCTGCTCTTCGGCGGGACGATGTGGTCTTCCTCCGCGAACACGTTGAGCACCGGCATGTCGATTTTCTTCAAGTCCACCGTCTCGCCGCCGAGCATGAACTCGCCCTTGACCAGCTGGTTGTCCTGGTAGAGGTCCTTCAGCCACTGCTTCGCCGCTTCTCCCGGATGATCGGGCCGGTCCGCGAGCCACTTCTCCATGCGCAGGAAATTGAGCAGCTTCTTCTCGTCGTCCATCACGTCGAAGAGGCCGAGGTTGTACTTCGTCATGGAGTTGCCGGGCGTCATCATCGAGAAGACGAAGCTCATCAGCTCGCCGGGGAGGTTGCCGTTCGCCTCGATTAGCTTGTCGACGTCCTCCTTGCTCATGCTGCGCGCCCAGAGGCCGATCAGCCCATGGTGCAGCGGCCCGCCCTGGGTGCCAGCGTGGAAATCGATCGGCGTGATGGTGAGCGTGAGGCTGGCCACCTTGCCGGGATTGCGCGCCGCGTAGCAGGTGGTGAAGACGCCGCCCTCGCAGATGCCGAGCAGCGAGACCTTGTCGATGCCCTGGTCGCGGCGGATGAAGTCGACGCATTCGCCCAGGTAGCCGTCGATGTAATCCTCGAGCGT
>DATLEL010000213.1:0-2457 GCA_035525255.1 Usitatibacter sp. | reverse complement strand
TAGTCGTAGTACGAGACGAAGTACTCCACCGCGTTTTCGGGGAAGAACTCGCGGAACTCGGAATACAGCTGGGCGGCGAGGGTCTTGTTGGGCGCGATGATGAGCGCCGGCCGGCCGATGCTCGCGATCACGTTGGCCATGGTGTAGGTCTTGCCGGAGCCGGTGACGCCGAGGAGCGTCTGGTACGACAGGCCGTCGTGGATGCCCTCGATCAGCTTGGCGATCGCCTGGGGCTGGTCGCCGGCGGGCTGGAATTGCTGGTGGAGCCGGAAGGGACTGTCCGGAAAGGTGATTATTTCCATGGGAGATCGCAGCGGGGAACCCGATATTTTACCCGTTCAAGGACCCCCACTGCGACTCCTCAACGCGCCGGGCCACACAACCCGCGCAGCGCCTCGAGGTCGGGATCGATCCCAAGTCCGGGCGCCGCGTCCAGGCGCGCGCGGCCTGCAACGATGCGGCCCAGGGCGCCGCTGGCGGCCGTGCGCAGCGGGTTAGGATTGGCGTCGATTTCCAGCATCCCGTCCCCACCGGCGGCGGCGAGAAGGTGCGCCGAGGCGAGCAACCCCACCCCGCCCCCAAGGTAATGGGGGCAGAAGCGCAACCCTGCCGCGCGGATGCGCCGTGCGACCGGCAGGCAGCCCGAAAAGCCGCCCCACTTCGCCATGTCCGGCTGCACAACCGCGAGCGCGCCCGAGGCGATCGCGGCGTCAAAGGCGGCTTCCCCGGCGATGTTCTCGCCTGCCGCCAGCGGTACCCCACCCGCTGCCGCAAGCCGCTTCCACTCATCGAGCGGCGCATCGGCGCGCAACGGTTCCTCGAGCCACCCGAGTCGGAAAGGGGCGAGCGCCGGCAGCATCGCGAGCGCTTCATCCGGACGCCAAGCCTGGTTCGCATCCACCATCAGGCCCGCGGCATCGCCAAGCTCCGACCGCAGCGCACGCAGGTTCGCCAGGTCGCGCTCGCGGCCGAAACCCACCTTGAGCTTGAACGCGATGTGTCCCTCGGCGCGGCGCTGCGCGGCGAGCTTCTCGGGCGCGTCGGGGTTGAGCCCGCTCGCGTAGACGCCGATCCCGGGATCGTTGCCGCCCAACAGCTGCCACAGGGGCTGCGCGGCACGGCGCGCGGCCAGGTCCCATAGCGCGATGTCGATGCCGGCGATGCACTGCGCGATCGGCCCCGGCTCGCCGGCCTGCAACGCGAGCACCGCGGTGCGATGGGTGAGCTCCGCGAACCACTCCCCCGGCGCCCGTGCAGGTTGCCGCTCGAGCAGCGGGGCGAAGACGCTCTGCAGCAGCCGGGCGCGATGCTCCGCGCCCACCGCGGGGAAGTTGCACCACACCTCGCCCCAGCCGCGCACGCCGTCGTCGTCCTCGGCTTCGACCAGCAACATCGGGCGGTCGTGCATCACGCCGAAAGAAGTGCGCACCGGCGTTTCCACCGGCCAGCGCAGGACGTGCGCGGCGAGGCGGCGAATGCGGGTGCCGCTCACGGCGAAACGTGCATCGATGCGAGGGAGGACGTGCGGAGTGGGTGCATCCATAGTACCTTTCGTCGCGTGAAGCGATCAATGCTCATCCTCGCGCCATGGGCCGCCATCGTGGCGGCGTGGTATGCGGTCCACTACAGCGGCCTCATCAACCCGGCGCTGGTGCCTGCGCCGCACGCCGTGGCGGCGCGCTTCTCCGAGCTCGCGCGCGACCGCCTGCCGATGGACGTGTGGATGTCGACGCAGCGGGTGTTCGTCGGCGTGGCGCTCGGGATCGCCGCCGCCGTGCCGGTGGGATTCGTCCTCGGCTGGTACCGGGGCATGCGCGACTTCATCGAGCCGCTGGTGAATTTCTTCCGCGCGCTGCCGCCGATCGCGCTGATCCCGCTGGTGATCGTCTACTTCGGCGTGGACGAGACCGCCAAGATCGTGATCCTCTTCTACGCCTCGTTCTTCTCCGGCGTCATCGTGATGTACGAGGGCATCGCGCAGATCAGCCCGATCTACGTGCGCGTGGCGCGTACGCTGGGCGCGAGCGACGCCGAGATCTTCCGCAAGGTGATCGTGCCCCTCACCGTGCCGCACATGCTCACCGCGCTGCGCGTGGCGCTCGGCGTGGCATGGGCGACGCTGGTCGCCTCCGAGCTGATCGCCGCGCAGCGCGGGCTGGGCTCGCTGATCCAGAACGCCGCCTCCTTCTTCCAGCTCGACATCATCTACGTGGGCATCATCTGCATCGGCTTCATCGCGCTCGCCATGGACCTCGCCTTGCGGCGGGTGGCGAAGCGGCTGGTGGCGTGGCAGGAAAGGATCGCGTGAGCGGGCAGCCGCGCATTCGCTTCGATCGCGTTTCGGTCGAGTTCCCGTCGAAGGCGGGGCCCATGAAGGTGGTGGACGACGTCTCCTACGACATCCGCGACCGCGAGTTCGTGTCCGTCATCGGGCCGTCGGGCTGTGGCAAGACCACC